>NZ_JBSGJR010000047.1:0-21795 GCF_053605645.1 Micromonospora sp. NPDC003776 | reverse complement strand
TGCTCGGTCGCCTCGGCCACGGCCCGGTCGGCGGCGGCGCACTGCTGGGCGTACCAGGTGTGCGCCTCGGTCCGCTGGGCGGCCACCCGGGCGGTCAGCTCGGCGAGCCGACGGATCTGGGCGGCGTACGTCTCACTGGTCACCGGCTCGTTCATCGCGAAGGACCATAAGGGACGATCGTCTGCCCCGTGCGGTGCACCGCCCGGTCGAAGTAGAGCCCCCGCCACGGCCGCGGGTACCAGTCCGGCCCGCCGGTGCCGGGGTAGAGGGCCCCGCTCAGCTCGGCGCCCTGCACGTCCAGCGCCACCCACGCCCCGATCTGGTCCAGCCGGGCCCCGGCGCCGCCCAGGTCGGCCCGCATCCGGGCCACCCCGCGCCACCAGGCCAGCACGTGCGTACGCCGTTCCGGCCCGTCGTGCAGGATCCGGCGCAGCTGCTCCAGCCCGGTCCGCCGGCCGGCCTTGCCGGCGAGCTGCGCGGCGGCCGCGTCGACCGCGTACAGCAGCAGGTAGTGCGGGGTGTTCGGGGCGCCCGGCGTGCCGAGGGAGTCGCCCACCTCGGCCATCAGCTCGGGCACCGTCTCCTCGTCGTACCAGGCGGCGTCGTCGGCCAGGTCCTCGTAGAGGGCGCGGGCGGCCGGGTCGGCGTCCGGGTCGAGGCAGGCGATGGAGAACCGGGCGGTGCCGGGGCGGTGCTGCCGGGCGAGGGAGCGGGCGGCCGCGTCCAGCACCGCGCACGCCTCGTCGATCCGGGTGCCCAGCACGGCCAGGTTGCGCCCGGGGGCCCGGGGCAGCCGCAGCGCCGCCGAGCGGGCCTGTACGTCGATGATCTCCCCGAGCAGCGCCACCGGGTTGCGCGGCACCCCCTGCTCCGGGGCGGCCAGCGCGCGGAAGTCCGGCGCGTCGGCCAGCCGGGGGATCGCGTCGCCGTCGAAGAGCCGGGCCGGGGCGGCGTCCGCGGGGCGCATCCGCCACAGCCGGTGCTGCAGCTCGCTCCAGGTCTCCCAGTCGCTGGCCGACGGGATGCGGGCCACCTCGTTCCCCTCGGCCAGCCCGGACTCCGCGTTGACCACGGCGTGGTGGCGGGGCAGCGACTGCGCGGCGTCGTTGCGCTCGGCCAGGATGCGCAACGCCTTGGGCAGCGCGATGCGCAGGGTGAACTGGGCGACCAGCGCCGGCCGCCCCCAGAGCGCCTCGATGCCGCGCACGTCCTGCGAGGCGAGCACCAGGTGGATGCCCTGCGACCGGCCCCGCCGGGCCAGGTCCTCCAGCAGGTCGGCGGCTTCCCGGGCGACCACGTCCCGGCCGGCGAGCAGCGCCTGGAACTCGTCGACCACCGCGACGATCCGGGGCCAGTGCCCGTTGGGGTCCACCGCGCGCAGTTCGGCCAGCTTGGTGACCTCGTGCTTCTTCGCGGCGTCCGCCCGGCGGCGCAGCTCCTCGGCGAGGAAGCGCAGCAGGGCCAGCCCGAACTCGCGGTCGGTGTTGACGTTGATGCCGACCAGCCGCATGTGTGGCAGCCAGCTCGGGTCGCGCCGGCCCTGCGCGAACCGCGCGAAGGACACCCCCTCCTTGAAGTCGAGCAGGTAGAACTCCAGTTCGGCGGGGGAGTAGCGGGCGGCCAGCGCACCGATCCAGGCGAAGATCAGGTTGGTCTTGCCGGTGCCGGAGGGGCCGCCGATCAGCGCGTGCGGCGGGTAGTCGCCGAGGGTGAGCAGCACCGGGCGGCCGTGCGGGCCCTCGCCGATCGGCGCGGTCAGGCCGTGCGCCGAGTCCTCCCGCCAGTATTCCTCGGCCGGGGGGAGCAGGTCGGTGAAGGGCGCCGGCGGCGGGCCCGCGTTGACCCGGGACGCCACCTCCCGGCAGGTCTCGGTGACCAGCGGGGCGGGCGGCGGCGCGTCGAGCGTCACCGACAGGCCGGCGATCCGCGCACCGTCGGGTTCCACCGTGATCCGGGTGACCGTCGGGTCGTCCGGCAGGTCGATGCCGCGGACCACCAGGTGCACCCCGCAGGCCGCGCCGGTGCGGACCACCCGGTCCAGTTGGCCGCGTTCGTGCCGGGACAGCTCGTCGCCGCCCAGCAGCACCGCCACCCGCCACGGTTCGGGCCGGCGGCCGGTTCCCGCCGCCAGGGCGCGCAGCGAGGCGTACTCACCGGCGAGGACGGTCTCGTTGATCCGGCGGATCTGCTCCACCAGGCCCCGGCCTGCACCCGCCAGCCACGGCAACAGCCGCACGCCCAGGGCCCCGGCCGCGGTGAAGACGAGCAGCGGCACGAACAGATCCGTGCTCCGGGCGTCGCCTCCGGACCGGTCCGCCGCCGCCAGTCCCGCCGTGGCGGTGATCGCGGCCGCGACGAGAAGGACCAGCCACGGTACGCGCCGACGGCTGGCGGCCGGGGCGGCCGGCTGGACGCGCCGGGCGGCGGTGGCACCGGCGAACACCCCGATCAGGAGGACGCCCACCGCCGCCGCCGTCAGCGCCAGCCGCAGCCCGGATCCCGTCGACGCCGCGGTCACCGCCCCGGCCGGACCGACCAGCCCGACGATCGCCCACGCGCAGAGCCAGCCGACGATCGCGCCCAGCACGGCCGGCACCAGGTGCTCCAGCATCCACAGCAGGGCGACCAGGGCGGTGGGCAGGCCGCTGCCCACCGCGTGGCGCAGTTCGACGCGCCGGCGACGCAGCGCGGCGGCCACCACGGCGACCAGGGCGACCAGCGCCACCAGCACAGCGGCCCACTGCAGCGGCAGAGTCCGCCGCCGCACACCGTCGGCCACCGCGCCAGCCTGGTCGGTCAGCAACCCGATGCCGCTGGCCACCCGGCGGGCGAGGACCTCCTGATCGGTGCGGGCCGCGACGTACCGCTTGCGCAGGTCGTCGACCCGATCCGCGACCACCCGTGCCGCGGCCAGCGTCAGGCCCGGGGCGAGGTCGGCGTCCACCGACCAGAGCAGCTGGTCACCGACCTCCCTCGCGAGCTGTTCGGCGATCGCGACGTCCCCGATGACGAGGTAGGCCGGCACGGTCGCGAGGGCGCTGTCGAGAGGCAGCTCGCCCCGGCGCAGTGACCAGTCACGGCGGCCCGGGCGGTCCAGCGGCCGGCGCCCGTCCTCGGCGACCTGGTAGCTGCCGGCAACGGAGGTGACCACCCGCCGTTCAGCTCCCCCTACCTGGGCGGAGAACGTCACCGCGTCGCCCGGGGCGACGGCGAGCTCCCGCGCCAGCGGGGCCGGCAACCAGACTCCACCAGCGGGTACCGGGCCGCTCCCCGCGGCCGGTACAAGATGCGCGGCGGGGTCGGGAAGGGCGAAGATTCGGGCGCGCTCGCGCCGGGACGCGGATCCGATGAACGACTCCCACCGCGTCGGCCGGGCCAGCTCGACGCCCACCGACTTGCCGTTCAGGACGGGTTCGGACAGTCCGGGGATGGCACGGATCCGTTCGATGACGTCGCGTTGGTCGGCACTGGACGGTGAGGCCGACGCGGTCAGCCGGACGACCGCCGCGTCGCTCTCGCGGGCGCCGGCGGGCACGGCGGCCCGGGCGGCCTCGAACGCCGCGTTGTCCGAGGCCTCGGCGAACATCGGTGGTGTGGCACCGGTCGTGGCGAGCACTGTGAACACCAGGAACACCAGCAGCGACCAGGGCCCCTGCCGGATGCCCCACCAGGTAGCCGACCACAGCAGCGGAGTACGGGTACGGCGCGATGGCCGTGGCCGGGGCGGCGTGTTCCCGGTCGACGGGGCCGGGACGCGGGCCACCGTCGTCGCGTCGAACCCATCCGGCATGACCAGCCCCCGTCGTCTGCGGACCCGTCCGATCCTGCCCGCTCACGCCGCACGGCGGAAGGCTCCGGTACGGCAGAACCCTAGGACCGCTCGACCGGCGTGTGCTGCTCAGCGCGTGACGCGGAGGTACGGGTGCTGGCGCCGCTGAGCTGCCGCGCCGAGTTGACCAGCCCGACCAGGCTGAACGCCTGCGGGGTGTTGCCGAGCTGCCGGCCGGCCGCCGGGTCGTACTCCTCGCTGAGCAGGCCGACGTCGTTGCGCAGGTTCAGCAGCCGGGTGAAGAGTTCCTCGGCCTCGCCGGTGCGGCCGGTGTTGTGCAGCGCGTCGACCAGCCAGAAGGTGCAGGCGAGGAAGGCGCCCTCCCCGCCGGGCAGCCCGTCGACGTGGTCGTCGTGGTCCGGCCGGTAGCGCAGCAGGAAGCCGTCGACGCAGAGCTCGCGGCGGATCGCGTCGACCGTGCCGACCACCCGCGGGTCGGACCACGGCAGGAAGCCCACCCGGGGGATGAGCAGCAGCGCCGCGTCCAGGCCACGCGAGCCGTAGTACTGGGTGAAGGTGTTCCGGTCCGGATCGAAACCCCGCGCGCAGACCTCGGCGTGCACCGCGTCCCGCTGGGCACGCCACCGGTTTACCGGACCGTCCAGGCCGTACCGCTCCACGGCGGTGACCGCCCGGTCGAAGCCGGCCCAGGCCATCACCTTGGAGTGGACGAAGTGCCGGCGCGGTCCCCGGACCTCCCAGAGGCCGTTGTCCGGCCGCTGCCAGTTGCCCTCCAGGAAGTCCAGCAGGGCGCGTTGCACGTCCCACGCCTCCTCGGTGGCGGCGATGCCCGCCTCCCGGCTGAGCTGGAGGCCGTCGAGCACCTCGCCCCACACGTCCAGCTGCAACTGCTCGGCGGCGGCGTTGCCGATCCGCACCGGACGGGAGCCGGCGTACCCGTCGAGCCAGTCGAGAGTCTGTTCGGGAATCCGGCGGGTGCCGTCCAGGGCGTACATGATCTGCAGGTCGGCGGGGTCGCCGGCGACCGCGCGCAGCAGCCACTCCCGCCACGCCTTGGCCTCGGCGACGTACCCGGTGCCGAGCAGAGCCTGAAGGGCGAAGGTGGCGTCGCGCAGCCAGCAGTAGCGGTAGTCCCAGTTGCGCGGGCCGCCGAGCTGCTCCGGCAGCGAGGTGGTGGCCGCCGCGAGGATGCCACCCGTGGGGGCGTAGGTGAGCGCCTTGAGGGTGATCAGTGCCCGGCGCACCGCGTCCGGCCAGCGCCCGTCGTAGTCGCAGCGGGCGATCCAGGTACGCCAGTACCGCTCGGTGCCGGCGAGCGCGGCGTCCGGGTCGACCGGGGTGGGCCGGGGCAGGTGGGAGAGCTGCCAGGTGAGCACGAACGGCACCCGCTCCCCCGCCGCCACGGTGAACTCGGCGACGGTGGAGCGGTCCGCGCCGCGCAGCGGCGCGTCGGTGCGCAGCCACGCCGCGTCCGGGCCGGCGACGGCGGCGAGGTCACGGCCGTGCCGGCGGACCCAGGGCACGATGTGGCCGTAGTCGAAGCGCAGCCGCAGGTCCATCCGCATCGGCACCCGCCCGGAGATCCCCTCCACGACCCGGACCACGTCGGTCGCCCGGTCGCGCGGCGGCATGAGATCCACCACCCGGACGCTGCCGTCCGGGGTGTCCCACTCGGATTCCAGGATCAGCGTGTCGTCGCGGTAGCGGCGGCGGGTGGCCGGGCCGCCGGCGGCCGGGGCGAGCCGCCACAGCCCGGCCTCCTCGTCACCGAGCAGCGCCGCGAAGCAGGCGGGCGAGTCGAAGCGGGGCAGGCAGAGCCAGTCCATCGAGCCGTCCCGGGCCACCAGGGCGGCGGTGTGCAGGTCGCCGATCAGCGCGTAGTCCTCGATCGGACGGGGCACGGCGCCCTCCTCTCAGTCGAGGGTGAGAACGACCTTGATGTCGTCGGGTCGCGGGCTGAGCGCCTCGGCGAACCGGCTCAGCGGCACCCGGCGGGTGATCAGCCGGTCCAGCCAGCCCGGGTCGGCGGCGGCGAGGGCGTCGGCGGCGGCCGCATAGTGCCGCAGGTTGGCGTTGACCGAGCCGACCACCACGTCGTTCTCCAGGACGAGTCCGCGGTTGGTGGCGCCCGCGTCGACCGGGATGGTCCGGCCGCCGGAGGAGACCCCGGTGAGGCAGACGATCCCGTACGCGGCGGTGCCGTTCATCGCGTCGACCACCACCCGGCCGGCCCCGGTGGCCTCGATGACGATGTCCGGGTGGAGCTTGTCGGTGACCTCGGCGACCGGGCGGCTGTGGTAGGTGGCGCCGAGCGCGGCCACCGCCGCCGGCTTCGGGCCGTCCTCAGCGAGGTCGAGCACGTGTACGTCCAGGCCACGCTGGACGCCGAGCAGGGCGGCCAGCAGGCCGATCGGGCCGGCGCCGGTGACCAGCGCGGTGCGCGGCTCGTACCAGGAGCGGGCGCCGACCCGGTCGACCTGCTCCCAGGCCTTGGCGACCACACTGGTCGGTTCCATGAGCATGCCGACCCGTTCCAGCTTCGGGTCGAGCCGCACCGCGTAGTCGGGCTCGACGGTCCACAACTCGCTGGCGTAGCCGTGGCGCTCCTTGATGCCCCGCTCGGTGTAGCGGCCGTTGCGGCACATGTCGAACTCGCCGCGGGCGCACGCCCCGCAGGGCACCGGGTCGGGCCGGCGGACCACCCCCACCACGAGGTCTCCCGCGGTAAAATCGCTGCCGTCCGGGGCCTGGCAGACCCGGCCGAGGGACTCGTGGCCGAGCACGAGCCGCTCGTCGCCGGGCGGCGCCCAGCCGTAGTCTCCCAGGACGATCTCCTTGTCGGTGCCGCAGATGCCCAGCGCGACGCCCTCGACCAGCAGCTCACCGTCGCCGGGAGTCGGGTCGGGCAGGTCGGTCAGGGCGGCGGTGTCGGCCTGCTGCGGGACGACGGTCAGGGCGCGCACGGGGTCTCCTCTCAGGCGTGGACGGTTTCCGGGGCGCCGGTCTCCAGCGGCACGGCCGGACCGGACACCAGGTCGAGCCCGACGGCCGGGCGGGAGCCCAGCGCGGTGAGCAGCCAGTCGGCGGCCACCCGGGCGCGGCCGGCCGGCAGCGCGGTGAGGTGGTAGCCGCGGGTCACCGCCCGGGCGAGCAGGCCGGACAGCGGTACATGCAGCGGGGCGGCCGCCGCCTGCCAGCCACCCAGGTCGACCACGAAGCCGAGGTCCCGGTGCCGGTAGGGACGCTGGCGGCCGGTGCCGTAGCTGGCTGCGATGTTGTCGGCGGCCAGCCGGCCCTGGCGTACGGCGTGCTGCGCGGTCATCGGCGTCGCCTGGCCGGGGTGCTGCGGATCGGGTACGGCGGCGGCGTCGCCGCAGGCCAGGATCTCCGGGTGCCCCGGCACGGCCAGATACTCGTCGACGGCCAGCCGGCCGTGGTCCAGCGGCAGGCCGGTCGCCTGCACGAGGGGGTCGGGACGGACGCCGACGCACCAGATCAGCGAGTGGGTGGCCAGGCTGCGGCCGTCGGTAAGCCGGACGCCGGTGGCGGTGGCCTCCCGCACCGATACGCCCAGGTTGACCTCGACGCCGCGCTCCCGCAGAACCCGTCCGGCGGTGGCGGAGAGCCGCGGCTGCATGCCGGGCAGCACCTGGTCGGCGGTGTCCACGAGCAGCCAGCGGATCGGCACGTGCGCCAGCCGGGGGTGGCGGCGGGCCAGCTCGCGGGTGAACAGCTGCCCCTGGGCGGCGACCTCGGTGCCGGTGTAGCCGGCGCCGACCACCACGAACGTGCAGCGGGCGGCGCGCTCGGCCCGGTCCTCGGCGGCGTCGGCGAGTTCGAGCTGGCGGACCAGGTGGTCGCGCAGGTACAGCGCCTCCGGGATGCCCCGGAAGCCGTGCGCGTGGTCGGCGACGCCGGGGATCGGCAGCAGCTTGTTGACGCTGCCGGCGGCGAGCACGAGGCGGTCGTAGCGCAGCCGGTCCCGGTTCCCGGTCGGGTCCCGGTAGCCGATCCGCCGGCCGGCCACGTCGAGCTCGTCGACCTCACCGAGCACCAGCCGTACGCTGGGCAGCGCCTCGGTCAGCGGCACCGCGACGTGCCGGGGGTCGAGGACGCCGCCGGCCACCTCGGGCAGCAGCGGCAGGTAGAGGAAGTAGTCGGTGGGATTCACCAGGGTGATGTCGGCGCGGCCGCGGGCGACGCGGGACAGCCGCCGTGCGGCGTGGAACCCGGCGAAGCCCGCGCCGACGATGACGACGTGCGGTCGTGCCATGGGGGCCTCCTCAGGATGTGTGCACCGTGGGGATCGCTACCCGGGCCGGGATGCCGGAAACCGGACCAGGGAGATTCATTGCACACTGCAACCGTCGATCGTTGCGGCGTCGCCAGCCGGGCCCGTCCTTCGGGGAGCGCCATGAGCAGCCGCGAGTTGGTCGTCCGGATGATGGCGGACTACGGCTGCTTCCCGCTGTGGAGTGGTCGCGCCGACCACCCCGGCGACCTGGACCCGCGCCTTCTGCCGATCACGGCCGCGCTGGCCGCGGACCTCCTGGCCTGGGCGCGCGCGTACGACGACACCCTCGACCACGCCGACCCGGCGGCGTCCGGGTTCCCGACACCGGAGCACGAGGCGCGCTTCCACCGGCGCGGCGCGGAACTGGCCCGGGAGGTGGCCCGTCAACTGCCCGCTCCCTATCGGGTGCGGTACTTCGACGGCCGTACGGGCCGGATGCGCGACGTCGGCTGAAGGGCGGCGGGCCGGATGGGACGCTGGCCGGCGAGCGGGCCGAGGTCCCCGCCCTCCCCGCCTCGCGGTCCCGTCGGCCCGCCCCGGCGCGAAAAATCTCGAAACCGGCATCCCTCGCTCTGCCGGCCACGCTCATCGATGGTTGATCACTGTGGGTGATCGAATCTAGCGAGCCTCGACTGCTACCGCAGCTCCGGAGCGAGCTGTCACCACTAGAAGTGGTGACGGGATGTGATTGAGTTGGTTCGCTTATACCTGCTCGGACATTGACCCTCAAGAGCCGGTCGGTTGAATACTCCTATACAACCGTCCTATCGGAGGAGAAATCGGAGCCCGTAGCCTCTCCCTCACTATCCAACGAGCCCGTACGGGGGAGGACATCGTGGACGGTCGTATGGCTGTGCGCAGAAAATGGACAAGGAGATTCGGCCGGGCGGGACGTCTGATCGCGTCCGGCCTTGCCGTGACACTGGTGGCCTCGGCCACCAATCAGCTGGCCATCACACCGGCGGCCGCAAGCCCAAAACCGTCACCGCGAGTAGTTGGCCCGGCGGTGTTGGAACGCCCGGACGAGGCGGCGGCACTGACCACTGCCCGGATCACTGGCAAGAAGGTGAAGATCACCGGGTTGACGTCGGAGACGTCGGAGTTCTGGGCGTTGCCCACCGGCTCGGTGCAGGTGGAGATGCACCTCGGGCCGGTACGGATGAAGGACCCCGACGGCCGGTGGACGCCGGTCAACTTCAACCTGGTCCAGCAGCCCGACGGATCGGTCAACGCGATCGCCCACCCGGGCCACCTGCGGCTGTCCGGCCCGGCCGGCGCCGGGGACCATGACCTGGCCACGCTCGGCACCGGCGGCCAGCAGGTGTCCCTGGGCTGGTCCGGACCGCTGCCCCGGCCGACGGTCGAGGGCACGCGGGCCACCTACCCCGACGTACGCCCCGGCGTGGACCTCGTGCTGGAGGCGACCCGTACCGGATACGAGCAGTTCCTCGTCGTCAAGAACCGGGATGCGGTCGCCCAGGTCCGCAGCATCCCGCTGCCGCTGCGCGGCAAGGGCCTCACCGTCGCGAAGAACGGCCAGGGCGGCTTCGACATCCGCGACAGATCCCACCACCTCATCGGGGTCTCCCCCGCGCCGACCATGTGGGACGCCGCCATCGATCCGCGCGCCGGCGTCGCCACCCGGCACACCACCGTCGCGACCCGCACCCCGGCCGCCCGCGCCGCCGGAGCGACCGCACAGGTGACCCTGACCCCCGACCAGGCGTGGCTGACCGACCCGAAGACCCGGTTCCCGGTCACCATCGACCCCGCGATCACCCTCAAACCGAACTACGACGCCTTCATCGAGAGCGACTACACCAGCGACCAGTCCGGCGCCACCGAACTGCGTGCCGGCACCTACGACAGCGGGACCACGAAGGCCCGGTCGCTGCTCAGCTTCCGCAACCTCGGCTGGTTGCAGGGCAAGCAGGTCCAGGCCGCAACCCTCTACCTCTACAACTTCCACTCCTGGTCGTGCACGGCACGGCAGTGGGACGTGTGGGAGACCCTCTACTCCGATTCGACCGCGCGGTGGACGAACCAGCCCACCTGGGTCAAGGTCACCGGCTACTCGAGCGTGACCAAGGGCTACAGCGGCTGTAGCGGCGGATGGGTGAACGCCTCGGCAACCGGCGCCTTCGCCGACACCGCCAACGGCACCTCCTCCACCACCGTCAACCTCGGCCTGCGGGCGCACAGCGAGACGGACAATCTCGCCTGGAAGAAGTGGGACTCGATGGAGGGGACCAACGACCCCTACGTCAACCTCACCTACAACACCCCGCCCACCGTCAGCTCCCGCGCGACGGTGCCGTCCACCGCGTGTGCGACCGGCTCGAACCTGCCCTACATCAACACCACCACACCACAACTGCGGGCGCAGATCACCGACTCCGAAGGCGCGTCGGTGAAGGCCGAGTTCGAGTGGGTCACGGGCGGCGGCAGCCACATCGGCAGCGCGATCATCGGCCCCGGCGCCTCCGGCTCCTGGCTCGCCACCAGCGTCCCCGCCGGCGCCTTCGCCAACAACACCACCTACTCCTGGCACGTACGCGGCAACGACGGCTCGGTGAACGGCAACTGGAGCAGCTACTGCGCCTTCATCATCGACACCACCGCACCTGCCAACGCGCCCACCATCTCCTCGACCGCCTACCCGGAAGGCCAGTGGGGCGGCGCGGTCGGCACCGCGGGCAGCTTCAGCCTCGGCGCCTCGGGGGTGACGGACGTCAGCGCCTACGAGTACGGCCTCAACACCAACCCGCCGAACCAGTCGGTGAACGCGGCCAGCCTGGGCGGCAGCGCGACGGTGTCCATCACCCCGACCACGGACGGACCCCAGACCCTGTACGTCCGCTCCCGGGACCGGGCCGGCAACGTCTCGCCCACCCGGGCGTACCTGTTCTCCGTCGGCAGCGGTGCGGTCACCGCGCCGAAGACCGGTGACATCACCGCCGCCAAGACCGCCATCACCGGCGTCGGCCAGGCCGCGGCGACCGGCGTCACCTACCAGTGGCGGCGCGGCGACGCGGACACCTGGACAGACATCCCGGCCGCCGACGTGACGGTCGCGGCCGGCGGCGGCGCGGTCACCTGGCCGCTGCCGACCAGCGGCAACGGCGCCTTCCCCAAGCTCAACTGGGACGTCGAGGCCACGCTCACCAAGGCCGACGCCCAGCTCATCCCTCGGGACGGGCCGCTGCAGGTACGCGGCACCTTCGTCGGCGGTACCGGCGGCACGTCGAGCGCCGTGAAGATCAGCTTCGACCGGAACCAGGCGTCCGCCGCATCGCAGGAGATCGGACCGGGCTCGGTCAACCTGGTGACCGGCAACTACAGCGTCTCCGACACGGACGTCTCGGTGGACTCGTACGGTTCCGACCTGACCGTCGGCCGGTCCTACAACACCCGGCGGTCGACGCAGACGGACTCGGCGAACATGTTCGGCTCGGGCTGGGTCTCCGGCGCGGTCGTCGACGAGGCGTCCTCGCCCTACACGTCACTGACCGTCTACGGCTCGCTGGTGCAGGTCGGCACCCCGGACGGGGACACGATCGGCTTCACCAAGAAGACTTCGACCGACTTCGAGCCGGAGATCGGCATGGAGGGGCTGAAGCTGACCTACGCGAGCGCCACCGACTCGTACGCGCTCACCGACGAGGACGGTGACGCCACCACCTTCACACGGGTCACCGGCTCGGCCGCCGGGAAGTACTTTCCCACCGCCGTCACCGTGCCGGGCAACAACCAGACCACCACGCTGAGCTGGGAAAAGGTGACGATCAACAACACGGAGATCGTCCGTCCGACCCGGATGCTGGCACCGGTGGCCGACGGGGTCAACTGCGCGACCCTGACCCGGGGCTGCCGGGCGCTGACCTTCACCTACGCCACGGGCACCACGGCCACCGGCAGCACCTCGGACGGTTGGGGTGACTACGCGGGGCGGGTCAAGGAGATCAGCTTCACCGCATGGGACCCCGACCTGTCCACCCCGGCCATGCGTACCGTGGCGATGGCCCGCTACATCTACGACGACGCCGGTCGCCTTCGTGCCGCGTGGGACCCCCGCCTGGACTGGAACAACAACGGCACCACCACCCACCTGTGGGACACCTACGACTACAACCTGAACGGAGTGCTCAGCCAGGTCACCCCGAGCGGGCAGCAGGCGTGGCAGCTCGGCTACACCACCATCCCGGGCGATCCGGGCATCGGCCGGCTCAACCGGGTCACCCGCTCGGCCCTGTCCGCCGGCACGGCGACCACCACGGTCGTCTACAAGGTGCCGGTCTCCGGCACCGGCGCCCCGTACGACCTGTCCCCCGGACAGACCACGCGATGGGCGCAGACCGAAGGGCCGACGGATGCCACCGCGATCTTCCCGGCGAACCAGGTTCCTGATGGTGACCCGGCCAACGGTGCCCTACCCACCTCCTACGAACGGGCGACGGTCAACTACCTGGACGCCAACGCGCGCAGCGTCGACATCGCCCAGCCCGGCGGCGGCATCAGCGCCACCTGGTACGACAGCTTCGGCAATGTGGTGCGGACCATCAGCGCCGGTGACCGGGAGCTCGCGTTGAACGCCTCCGGCTCGGACGATGCGGCGGCCGAAACCGCCCTCGCCAAAAGTTACTCGACGCTCAGCAGCTACTCATCCGACGGCGAGCGGCTGCTCTGGACCTACGGCCCCGAGCACGACGTCATGCTCGACAACGGCACCACCATCCGCGGCCGCAACCGCACCGCGTACACCTACGACGAGGGCGCCCCGAACGGCGGGCCCTACAACCTGGTCACCACGCAGGACGAGAGCGTGCACTACTGGGACGCCGGCGGGGTCGAGAGCGACACCGACGTGCGCCGCACCACCACCCAGTACGACTGGAACCTGCGTCAGGCCACCGTCTCGACCGTCGACCCGGCCGGCCTGGCGCTGACCAGCCGCACCACCTACGATCCCATCACCGGCCTGCCCACCTCGGTGACCGCGCCGGCAGGCGGCACGACCACCAACACGCCGTCGACCCGGCAGACCGTCTACTACCGGGCCACCTCCGGATCGGGTTACAGCGAGTGTGACCTCAAGCCGGAGTGGGCGAACCTGCCCTGCCGGGTGCAGCCCGGCGGCCAGGCGGCCAGCGGTCCGGAGCTGCCAGTCACGGTCACCACGTACGACATGTACAACCAGCCGCGGACCGTGACGGAGAAGACCGGCGCGGGTACGCTCCGGACGACCACCACGACCTACGACGGCGCCGGCCGGACCTACGAGACGTCGGTGACCGCCGCGGCCGGACTGGGCACCGCCGTGCCGACAACGCGCGATGTATACGACCCGGCCAGCGGACAACTGGTCCGGACCCAGTCGGTGGTGGCTGGCACGGTGATGGCGGAGCTCATCCGCGGGTATGACGCCCTCGGCCGCTTGACGTCCTACACCGACGCCGACGGAAACACCTCCACCACCACCTACGACCTGCTCGGCCGCATCGCGACGAGCAACGACGGCAAGGCGGAGCGGACCTACACCTACGACGGCGGCACCGAGCGGCGTGGTCTGCTCACCTCGGTGACCGACGCGCAGGCCGGGACCTTCAGCGGCAGCTACGACACCGACGGCAACCTCACCACCGAGAACTGGCCCAACGGCGTCAGCGTCACCCGTCAGGTGGACGAGGTCGGCAAGACCGTGGGGCTGGGCTACGCCAAACCGGGCTGTGGCGTCGGCGACTGCAACCTCTACAGCGAGTCGGTGACCACCTCGGGGCACGACCAGTGGCGGGAGCACGTCTCCACCCTGTCCGAGCAGCACTACGGCTACGACGCCGCCGGTCGTCTCACCGCCGTCAACGACATCGTCGGCGGGCAGTGCACCACCCGCACGTACTCGTTCGACCCGGCGAGCAACCGCAGGTCGCGCACGAGCTACGACCCGACGTCGGACGGCAGTTGCCAGGCCACGACGTCGTCCGCCAGCCAGTCGTGGACCTACGACTCCGCCGACCGGGTGAACACCACCGGGTACGGCTACGACGCCCTCGGCCGGATCACCAGCCTGCCAGCCGTGGACACCGCCGACCCCGCCGGCGGCGCCGTCACGACGACGTACCACGTCACCGACCTGGTCGACACCATCACGCAGGGCAGCCGCACCACCGACTACACCCTGGACGTGAACGGCGAGCGTGTCCGTTCGTGGACCGACAACGCCAGTGGTACAGCGGTGCAGTCCACCCACCACTACGACGGTGACGACGACAGCCCGGCCTGGACCCAGGAATCGGCCACCCGCTGCACGCGGGATGTGGCCGGGCTGGAAGGCCTGGTGGCAACCTGGGACAGTGACAGCGGCACCCTCGACTGGCAGGTCACCAACCTGCACGGAGACGTCGTCGGCACCATCCACGACGCCGACCAGGGCCTGTCGAGCACGGGTGAGTCGACCGAGTTCGGCACGCCACGGGACACCACCGGGATCGGCAAGCAGCGATACGGGTGGCTCGGCGGCAAGCAGCGGGCGTCGGACACGCCCTCGGGGATCACGCTGATGGGGGTCCGGCTCTACAACAGCGCCACCGGCCGGTTCCTCCAGGTCGACCCGGTCTACGGCGGCAGTTGCAACCGGTACGACTACAGCTGTCAGGATCCGCTTAACAAGTTTGATCTGGACGGGCGTTGCTGGAATCCGTTCAGGCATAACTGCTGGACCCGTCACGTGGCCGCCGTCAGCTGGGATGTTGCCAAGATCTCCTGGTACTCCCTGTCGTACGTCGACGGCTACGGGGAAGCTCGGGCAGGCTATGGCGCGTACCGGTTCTATCGGGCACAGCGAGCAGCAGGCCGGTGGGCCAGATTCCGTCCGCTCGGGAAGGGACTGAAGAGGTGGCGACGCATCGGCAACGCTGCCGGCATGATCTCCGGGTTCAACGATTTTCGTTCGACGTGGTCGAACATGAACTACCACATCAGCTGTCTCGCCCACCACTGTCAGACGGCCGCTGATGACCGGCGTTACGCGAGAAACCTGCGGCGAGAATTCAGCTGGACGCACCGCAGGTACGCACGGTGGGTCTGAGGCACCGATCAGCACGAACGAAACGATGATGGGTTGACGATGAGCATGCTCGGTAAGAACCGAAAGAGGTCGGCCGCTCTCCTCACCGGGGCAATCGTGTTCCTGGTGGCATACATCCTGACCGGCCGGTCGCTGTTCGTCCGGGTTGTCGTCTCGCTGTTTCTCGTCTACACGGTCGTCGAGCTGGTGCTCTTGTTGCTTGCCCGGCGAGGCACCTCGGGCGCGGGCACCATGCCTGCTGAGCGGGCCGGCATGAGCAGTGCCGGGGTCGGTGCCGGACAGGTGGGAGTACTCATGCCCCCGCTCGGTGAAGGCGTGGAGTCAGCAACGGTTCTCCGGTGGATTACAACCGCAGGCGAGACGGTGGAAGCCGGGCAGCCGTTGGCCGAGATCTCGACAGACAAGGTAGAAACCGAGGTTGTTTCGCCCGCAGCGGGTACCGTGGCGGCAATTCTCGTGAGGGCCGACCAGGTGGCTGCGGTGGGTACTCCCATTGCTGTCATCTCGCCCGCCGCAGATGGGCTCGCTTCGGCCCAGACGTGACGCGAGCATGGTCGCTGATCCGTCCGTGGCCCGGTCGCACCCGTAGGAGGGGGCTCCGGGTCACGGACGTTCCGCCCGGGCAACCGCGGCCGGGATCGCCGCCGCTACTCGGCCACGGTGCCGGCCCCGGTCTCGGTCTGTTCCGGTTCGGTACGTTGCCGACGGTTTGCTGACCCTGTTGCCGGTTCGGAGACAGCGGCTGGCGTAGCGGCTGACACTCGCGCGGCCGGCGGCGCCTCCGCTGCCGGCTCCGGACCCGGCGATCAATGACCAGTCGAATCCAGCGCCAACGCAGGAAGGAGGACCGACCAGAGCTCATGAGTGACATCACCGAGGCGGACGGACGCGAGCCACTCGCCGATGTTCTTCCCACGCTGCGGATCCACCCGCTCGGCGAAGGCGAGACTGCGAAGGAGGCATTTGTGCTGATCAGGCGGCCCAATGCTGGGCATCGCCCCGCTCGACGTGGCACGATCGCCGACGTGACCAGCACCTCCGCCGCAGACGACCACCGCCTGCGCGACCTCGCGCGGCTGCGCCGGGTCCGCGACCGGATCGACCGGGAGTACGCGCAGCCGCTGAACGTGGAGGCGCTCGCCCGCGGTGTGCACATGTCGGCCGGGCACCTCAGCCGGGAGTTCCGCCTCGCATACGGAGAGTCACCGTACGGCTACCTGATGACCCGGCGGATCGAACGCGCGATGGCGCTGCTCCGGCGGGGCGACCTCAGCGTGACGGAGGTCTGCTTCGCGGTCGGCTGCGCGTCGCTGGGCACCTTCAGCACCCGGTTCACGGAACTGGTCGGCGTGCCGCCCAGCGTCTACCGGCGCCGGGTGGCGGAGGAGGCCGCGGAGATGCCGTCCTGCGTGGCGAAGCAGGTGACCAGACCGATCAGGAATCGAGAAGCGCGGGCCACGGAGCCGGACATAGCGTGATCGGCGGGACATCACCCGGGACCGGCTGGCCCATGACCGATCCCACGACGTCAGGAGTGACCATGACCGGCTCCACCACCCAGGGCGTGCAGACCATCCTGCACCCCGTCTCCGACCTGGCCGCGGCCAAGGCGGTCTACAGCGCCCTGCTCGGCGTACCACCGCAGAGCGACTCCCCCTACTACGTCGGCTTCGAGGCCGCCGGCCAGCAGATCGGCCTCGTGCCCGGTGGCGGGCCGCAGGGCATGAAGACCCCGGTGGCCTACTGGCACGTATCGGACATCGAGGCGAAGCTGGCCGAGGTGACCGCGGCCGGCGCCACCGTGCAGGAGCCCGCCCACGACGTCGGCGGCGGCCGGCTCGTGGCCACCGTCCTCGACCCGGACGGCAACGTCCTCGGGCTGCTCCAGGACCGGTGACCCGCCGCCGCCGTCCTTGACCGCGACGGCGAGCACGAGATGATCGACCGTGACGTGACGCGTGGCCCGCCCGGCCGGACACCTCGGCCGGGCGCCGCACGGCCCCGGGTCGACAGGATGGAGACACGATGAGCATGGCCCCGACGACGCACGGCGCCGACAGCCACGACGTGATCCGCGTGCACGGCGCGCGCGAGAACAACCTCAAGGACGTCAACGTCGAGATCCCGAAGCGCCGGCTGACGGTGTTCACCGGCGTCTCCGGGTCAGGCAAGAGCTCGCTGGTGTTCAGCACGATCGCCGCCGAGTCGCAGCGGCTGATCAATGAGACCTACAGCGCCTTCGTGCAGGGCTTCATGCCGACGCTGGCGCGGCCGGAGGTCGACGTCCTGGAGGGGCTGACCACGGCGATCATCGTCGACCAGGAGCGGATGGGCGCCAATCCCCGCTCCACGGTCGGCACCGCCACCGACGCCAACGCGATGCTGCGGATCCTGTTCAGCCGGCTCGGCAAGCCGCACATCGGCTCGCCGCAGGCGTTCTCCTTCAACGTCGCCTCGATCAGCGGCGCCGGCGCGGTCACCGTGGAGCGCGGGGGCACCACGACGAAGGAGCGGCGCAGCTTCAGCATCACCGGTGGCATGTGCCCGCGCTGCGAGGGCATGGGCCGGGTGACCGACTTCGACCTGTCGGCGCTGTACGACGACAGCAAGTCGCTCAACGAGGGCGCCCTCACCATCCCCGGCTACAGCATGGACGGCTGGTACGGGCGCATCTACCGGGGCTGCGGCTTCTTCGACCCGGACAAGCCGATCCGCCGGTACACGAAGAAGGAACTGCGCGACCTGCTCTACAAGGAGCCGACGAAGATCAAGGTCGAGGGCATCAACCTGACATACGAGGGGCTGATCCCGAAGATCCAGAAGTCGATGCTCGCCAAGGACGTCGACGCGTTGCAGCCGCACATCCGCGCCTTCGTGGAGCGGGCGATCACGTTCACCACCTGCCCGGACTGCGGGGGCACCCGGCTCAGCGAGGCGGCCCGGTCCTCGAAGATCAAGGGGATCAACATCGCGGACGCCTGCGCGATGCAGATCAGCGACCTCGCCGAGTGGGTCCGCGGCCTGGACGAACCGTCGTTCGGGCCGCTGCTGGCCGCGCTGGGGGCGACCCTCGACTCGTTCGTCGAGATCGGGCTCGGCTACCTCAGCCTCGACCGTCCCGCCGGCACGCTCTCCGGCGGCGAGGCGCAGCGCACCAAGATGATCCGCCACCTCGGGTCCTCGCTCACCGACGTCACGTACGTCTTCGACGAGCCGACGATCGGGCTGCACCCGCACGACATCCAGCGGATGAACGGCCTGCTGCTGCGGCTGCGGGACAAGGGCAACACGGTGCTCGTCGTGGAGCACAAGCCGGAGGCCATCGCGATCGCCGACCACGTGGTCGACCTGGGCCCGGGCGCCGGCACCGCCGGCGGCGAGGTGGTGTTCGAGGGCACCGTCGAGGGGCTGCGGGCCAGTGGCACGGTCACCGGCCGCCACCTCGACGACCGGGCGTCGCTGAAGCCGACGGTGCGGACCCCCTCGGGGGTGCTGGCGGTGCGCGGCGCCGCCACCCACAACCTGCGCGACGTCGACGTCGACATCCCGCTCGGCGTGCTGGTCGTGGTCACCGGGGTGGCGGGCTCCGGCAAGAGCTCGCTGATCCACGGCTCGGTGGCGGGGCGGGACGGCGTGGTGGCGGTCGACCAGACCGCGATCAAGGGCTCCCGGCGGAGCAACCCGGCGACGTACACCGGGCTGCTCGACCCGATCCGCAAGGCGTTCGCGAAGGCCAACGGCGTGAAACCGGCGCTGTTCAGCGCCAACTCCGAGGGCGCCTGCCCGACCTGCAACGGCGCCGGCGTCATCTACACCGACCTGGCGATGATGGCCGGGGTCGCCACCGTCTGCGAGGAGTGCGAGGGCAAGCGGTTCCAGGCGTCGGTGCTGGACTACCACCTCGGCGGCCGGGACATCAGCGAGGTGCTCGGGATGTCGGTGGCCGAGGCCGAGCGGTTCTTCGCCGAGGGCGACGCACGGACGCCGGCGGCCCACACGATCCTCGGCCGGCTCGCCGACGTCGGCCTCGGCTACCTCACCCTGGGCCAGCCGCTCACCACGCTCTCCGGCGGCGAGCGGCAGCGGCTCAAGCTGGCCACCCGGATGGCCGAGAAGGGTGGGGTCTACGTCCTCGACGAGCCGACCACCGGCCTGCACCTGGCCGACGTCGAGCAACTGCTCGGCCTGCTCGACCGGCTGGTCGACGGGGGTAAGTCGGTCATCGTCATCGAGCACCACCAGGCGGTCATGGCGCACGCGGACTGGATCATCGACCTCGGTCCGGGCGCGGGCCACGACGGCGGCCGGATCGTCTTCGAGGGCACCCCGGCCGACCTCGTCGCCGGCCGCTCCACGCTCACCGGCGAGCACCTCGCCGCCTACGTCGGCCGCGGGTGACGGGTCGGTCAGGAATCGAGAAGCCCCGGCCAGGGGGCGGCACTAGCCTGACCGCCATGGACATCACGGTGAACTCCGCCTTCCTCCCGCACACCGACCCGGACGCCTCGCTGGCCTTCTACCGCGACGCCCTCGGCTTCGAGGTCCGCAACGACGTCGGCTACGCCGGGATGCGGTGGATCACGGTGGGCCCGGCCGGCGGGTCCGGCACGTCCATCGTGCTGCACCCGCCGGCCGCCGACCCCGGCATCACCGACGACGAGCGCCGCACGATCGCCGAGATGATGGCCAAGGGCACGTACGCCATCGTCACCCTGGCCACAACGGACCTGGCGGGCGCCTTCGAGCGCCTGGAGGCCAGCGGCGCGGAGGTCGTCCAGGAGCCGATGGACCAGCCGTACGGGGTGCGCGACTGCGCCTTCCGCGATCCCGCGGGCAACCTGATCCGCATCAACCAGGTCGGCTGACCTGGTCGGGCGAAGCCGCCGGGGCTCAGGCGACCGGCGGCTTCGCGCCGTACACCCGCAGGATGCCGGCCTGCACCGCGGCGGCCGCGTCGGCGGCGGACATCCGGCCCGCGACGACCTCCGCCCAACCGGCGTGGCCGAGCGCGATGGTGGCGGCGAAGAGCCAGCCGGGTGCGGCGTCCGGATCGAACTCGCCGGCCCGCTGCCCACGCCGGATAAGCCGGTCGAGCCGGTCGAAGATGGGCTGGTGCAGCTCGACGTCGGTCGCGCCGGGGGGCGGTGGCAGCGTCGGGTAGCGGTCGAAGGCGCCCCAGCTCACCCGCAGCAGGCGCAGCAGCGCCTCCGGCGCCGGCCCCTCGTCGAGCCGCGCCTCGTCGAGGGCGGCGAGCACCTCGTCCGTCATCCGCTGGTAGACCGCGGCGATGAGCGTCTGCCGGGACGGGAAGTGCGCGTAGACGGTCTGCCGGGACAGCCCGGCGGCGGTCGCGATGTCGTCCATGGTGGCCTGGGGCCGCTCCCGGAGCGCCTGGACGGCGGCGTCGAGGATGGCCGAGATGCTGCGGCGGGCCTCGGCGCGGACCCGTCGGCGACGTCCGGGGGAAATTTGCTCAGACACGGTTGTCAAGGCTACCCAACACCTCTAGCCTTGACATCATTGTCAGAGTTAAGGATCGAAGGGGCGCCATGCTGACGGAGACACCCCCAGTCCCCCGGGACGACCTGGCCGGCTACCTGCGGTCGTACGTGCAGGAGATGGCGTTCGGCGACGAGGAGCCCGGCGTCGTCATGGACCGCTACCACACTCCCGACATCGCCTGGTACAGCGACGGGCTGCACCTGGACCGGGAGCGCCTGGCGGCACACGCCCGGCCGGCCCGCCGGACGGTGACCCGGTGCGAGGTGGACGTCCACGACGCCCTGGTCGAGGGCGACCGGGCGGCGGCCCGCTACACGCTCATCGCCCTGACGCGCGGCCGCCACGTGGTCACCGAGATCCACATGTTCGGGCAGCTCGCCCCGGACGGACGGCTCCGCCGGGTCGACCAGCTCACCCGGATCGTCGGGACGGAGGACGCGCGGTGACGCGCCTCGCCGACGCACCGGTCGCCCGCGACGACGACCGGGACGGCACCCGCCGTCGGGCGGTCGCGGCCGTCGCCCTGTTCAGCACCGGGCTGCTCACCGGCGCCTTCGGCTACGGGGCGCTCAACGTGGTCCAGGCGTTCCGGGCGGTGCCGCTGGAGGTGCGACTCACCTTCCACGTCGCGCTGATGCGGATGAACGGGCCCGTCATGCAGTCCCTGATGGCGTTGTCGGCGCTGAGCCTGGTCGCGCTCGCGGTGCTGTCCCGGGGCATCGCCCGTCGGCTGGCCGCCGTCGCCGCCGGCCTGGTGGTGACCTCCTTCGTGGTCACCCGGTTCGGCAACGTACCGATCAACCAGAAGATCAAGGTGTGGGTCGTCGAGGGCGCGCCGGCCGACCACGCGGCGATCCTGCACCGGTGGGAACTCTTCAACGACGTCCGCACCGGCGCCGCGCTGCTCGCCTTCGTGCTCCTGCTCGTGGTGGTGACCAGGAGGGCCGGGTCGTGAGGCTCGTCGTCTTCGGCGCCGGCGGCGGCACCGGACGGCTGCTCGTGGCGCAGGCCGCCGCCGCGGGTCACCGCGTCGTCGCGGCCGTCCGCGACCCGGCGCGGCTCGGTGCCGTACCTGATCAAGACCGGTGAGCTGCGCGGCCTGCGGGAGAGCCTGGTCGCCGCGGT
>NZ_JBSGJR010000046.1:0-22030 GCF_053605645.1 Micromonospora sp. NPDC003776 | reverse complement strand
CGCGCCACGCCCGGACGGCCGCCGGGCCGGCCGGGAGCGGGCCGGCCGGTCAGGTGGTCACCACGTCGGCGACCACGCAGGCGATGTTGTCCGGCGCGCCCTCGGCGTACGCGAGGTCGACCAGGCGCCCGACGGCGGCCTCCGGATCGCCGGCCCCGGCGAGCGCCGCCTGCAACGCCGCCGGCCCGACCACGGCGGAGAGCCCGTCGGAGCAGAGCAGGTAGCGGTCCCCGACCAGGGCGGTACGCAGGGCGAGGTCCGCCTCGACCGGGGTCCCGGCGCCGAGCGCCCGGGACAGCAGGGCCCGCTGCGGGTGCGCCGCCGCCTCCGCCGGGGTGAGCCGGCCCTGGTCGACCTGCGACTGCACGTACGTGTGGTCCTGGGTCAGCCGGGACAGCTCGCCCCCGCGCAGCAGGTACGCCCGGGTGTCCCCGACGTGCACCAGCGCGAGCCGGGTGCCGCGCCGCAGGACGGCGGTGAGGGTGGTGACCGGCTGGTGCCCGTCGGTGGCGTGTGCGCGTACCGTCCGGTCGGCCGTGGTGACCGCGTCGGCCAGCGTGGCGAGCAGTTCGGCGGCGGGCGCGTCGGCCAGCTCCAGCGGCCGGAGCGCGTCTACCGCGGCCGCGCTGGCGGCGGCGCCGCCCGGTCCGCGCAGGCCGTCGGCCACGGCGAGCAGGGTGTCGCTGGCGTACGCGGTGTCCTCGTTGGAGTCCCGGACCGCGCCGGCCGTGCACCGGACGGCGTACCGGAAGGTGGGTTCGGACATGGCGGCGCCCCTCTCGGAGAGCTGGTCGACGAGGAGCGCGACGACGCGTCCGCGGGCTGCCGTGTCGGCGCTGACCCGGCGCCACCAGGCGTCGACCGCCGCGGCCGCCGCCTTGGGCGGGAGCCGGCGGACGGCCTGGATCTCGGCCAGCGGCATCCCGGCCCGGCGCAGGGCGGCGATCAACCGGGCCCGGTCGAGCTGGGTCGGCTCGTAGTACCGGTAGCCCGAGTGCGGGTCGACGGCGGCGGGTGGGAGCAGGCCCAGCTCGTCGTAGAGCCGCAACGCCTTGGGCGTCAGGCGGGCCGCCCGCGCGAACGCCCCGATGGTCAGCAGCTCCACGGACCCATCCTCCTCGTACCGGTCAGGGCGACCGGCACGGACCACGCTGGGGCTTGCCGCAGGGGCAGGGTCAAGGCGTCGACCGGGTAGCGACGGCGCGGCTCCTGCCGGCCATCGCGCCCCATAGGGACGCGCGGCCGACAGCGATCAGCGCGGGCTGAGCCTCGCCAGCATCCGGGTCAGGTGCGGTTCGACCGCCCCGGGCTCGGCCGCGGCGACCTCCCGGGGCGTCCACCAGCGGACGCCGCGGAACTCGCCCGGATCGGGGACCAGCTTCTGGTCCCGGCTGCCGCTCAGCACGTACCAGAGGCTGACATCGGTATGCCGGTCGGCGGGCGGGCCGACGGTCCCGGTGACGGTGAGGAAGGCGGGTCGCTCGCCGAACTCCGGCGCGAAGACGGCCGGCACGCCCAACTCCTCCACCACCTCCCGGCGTACGGTCTCCGCCGGGTGCTCGCTCGGCTCGACGTGGCCGCCGGTCGGCAACCACATCCCCGCCTTGCGGTGGTCGACCAGCAGCACCGCGCCGTCGGTCGCGTCCCAGAGCAGGAAGTACGCGACCAGGTGCGGCGAGGGTGTCCGTGGCTTCTCCCGGCGGAAGATGTCCGCCGTCCGGGCCAGCCAGGCCAGCGTCTCCGCCCGGTGCCGCGCCTCCAGCTCGTCCCCCGGGTCGAGCGCCTCGACCAGCAGCCGGATCTCATCCCGCACGTCAGTGTCCCGCTCGCTCGGCGGCATCCGCGGCGGCGCGGACGAACTCCCGTACCCGGGCGGTGGTGTTGCTGGCGAGCCAGACCGGGCCGCGCAGGATCGGCGGCGCGTCGTGGATCGGCACGTACGCCAGGTCCGGGCGGGGGTGGTAGCGGCGGGTCTGCTCGCCCACCGGGAGCACCCCGCGGCCCAGCGCGACCAGCGACAGCATCTCCGAGAAGGTGTTGCCGGCCGGGCCCTTCGGCACCGGTCGGCCGGCGGGGGTCCGGTCCGGCGTGCGGTCGCGCTTGAACTCGGTCGAGGTCACCGTCGGATACTGCACCACCGGGTGGTCGCCGAGCACCTCCAGCGACACCGACGGCTCCCCGGCGAGCGGGTGGTCCGCGGCCACCGCGAGCACCCGCCGCTCGCGCAGCAGCGCCGGGCCGTTCGCCATCCCGTCGAACGGGTACGACGCGATGAGCACGTCGACCGAGCCGTCGTGCAGGCTGGACCGGGTGGTGGCGAGCGGTGCCTCGTGGACGTGCACCACGCACTCGGGGTGGCGCTCGGTGAAGAGGCTGACCGCCCGGAGCAGCACCGGCGCGGTGGACTCGCCGACGAACGCCACCCGCAGCTCGCCGGTGAGGCCACGGCCGGCCTCGACGGCCCGCTGGACGGCGTCCGCCATGCCGGCCACCAGCGGCCGCAGGTCGTCGGCGAGCCGGGCGCCGATCGGGGTCAGCCGGACCACCCGGCTGGTACGGGCGAAGAGCGGCGCCCCGATCCGGCGTTCCAACTTCCGCACCACGTGGCTGACCCGGCCGGTGGTCACCCGCAGCCGCTCGGCGGTCCGCCCGAAGTGCAGCTCCTCGGCGAGGGTCAGGAACGTCTCGACCTCGTACCGCTCCAGCACCTCGACCCCCACCGTTGACTCAGGGTCAACGATCGTAGCCCGATCGCGGCTTGGTCGGCGGCGACGTACGGACGAGGGTGGATGGCGAGGTCGCCAACCGTTCGAAAGGGACTCCGATGGACACGATGAATGCGGTGCGGGTGACGGGCTTCGACCACCTGGTCCTGGCCGTCGCCGACGTGGAACGCTCCCTCGACTTCTACTGCGGCACGCTCGGCCTGGCCCCGGTCCGGGTCGACCGCTGGCGCGCCGGCGAGGTGCCCTTCCCCTCGGTACGGGTCAACGCCGAGACCATCATCGACCTGGTACGCGGTGAGCCGGGCGGGTCGAACGTGGACCACTTCTGCCTGGTGGTGGAGCCGCTCGACTGGGCGGAGGTGATCGACTCAGGGGTGTTCACCGTGCTGACCGGGCCGGTGCCGCGCTTCGGCGCGCAGGGCAGCGCCACCTCGATCTACGTACGCGACCCGGACGGCAACACCGTGGAGCTGCGCTGGTACCCGGCCTCGTGACCGGTTGACCTCGAGCGCGCTCGAAGCGGAAGACTGCCGTTCATGAATCGAACGTTGGGGCGCAGCGGTATCGAGGTCAGCGCGCTGGGCATGGGCTGCTGGGCGACCGGCGGTCCGTACGCGGGCGGCGACAACCAGTACGGCTGGGGCCGGGTCGACGACGACGAATCGATCCGGGCCGTCCGCCGGGCGGTCGAGCTGGGGATCACCTTCTTCGACACGGCGAGCAGCTACGGCGCCGGGCACAGCGAGGTCATCCTCGGCAAGGCGCTCGGCGCCGACCGGGACCGGCTGGTGCTCGCGTCGAAATGGGGATTCACCTTCGATGAGACCACCCGGGAGGCGCTCGGCACCGACGGCAGCGCCGCCTACCTCCGCAGCTGCCTGGACGGCTCGCTGCGGCGGCTGGGGACCGACCACGTCGACCTCTACCAGCTGCACCTCGGCAATCTGCCGGTCGCCGAGGCCCTGGACCTGATCGGACCCCTGGAGGAGCTGGTCGCCGCCGGCAAGATCCGGGCGTACGGGTGGAGCACCGACGATCCGGAACGTGCCGCGGCGTTCGCCGCCGCCGGCCCGCACTGCACGGCCATCCAGCACGACATGTCGGTGCTGGCCGACCGGCCGGTCATGGTCGAGGTGTGTGAGCGGTCCGGGCAGGCCAGCATCAACCGGGGGCCGCTGGCCATGGGGCTGCTCAGCGGCAAGTACGCCGACGGCCGCAGGGTGGCCCCGGACGACGTGCGCTCGCAGAGCTACGAGTGGCTGGCGTACTTCCGCGACGGCGCCGGGGCACCGGAGTGGCTGGCGCGGGTGGAGACCCTGCGCGAGGTCTTCGCCACCGGCGGCCGGACGCCGACCCAGGGCGCGCTCGCCTGGCTGTGGGCGCGCAGCGAGGTCACCATCCCGATCCCGGGGTTCCGGACCGTGGCCCAGGTCGAGCAGAACGCGGGCGCGCTCGCGCACGGACCGCTGCGGCCCGACGAGTTCGCCGCCGTGGAGGAGCTGCTGGCGGACGTCCGGTCGCACGGAAACGGGTGACGAGCCGGCCGGCTCCGTTGCTAGCGTGTCGCGATGCCCGAACTCCAACGGCTCGACGCCCGGCACGCCCCCGCGCTGCTCCGATTCGAGCGGGAGAACCGGGCGTACTTCGCGCGGTTCGTGTCGGACCGGGGCGACGACTACTTCGCCGAGTTCGCCGCGCGGCTCGCGAGCCTGCTGGCGGAGCAGGCGACCGGCCGATGCCACTTCCACGTCCTGGTCGACGACGACGGCGCGGTGCTGGGCCGGTTCAACCTGGTGGACGTCGCCGACGGCAGCGCCGAGCTGGGCTACCGGGTGGCGGAGCGGGTCGCCGGCCGGGGCGTGGCCCAGGAGGGGGTGCGCCGGGTCTGCGCGCTGGCCCGCGACGCGTACGGGCTGCGCCGGCTGGTCGCGGTGGCCGCGCTGGCCAACCCCGCGTCGCTCGCGGTGCTGCGGCGCACCGGATTCATCCCGATCGGAGAGGCGCTGGTCCACGGCCAGCCGTGTCTCCGGCACGTGCTCGACCTGGCCGACGACCCCGGCATGAGCGCGGCGGAGGTGCACACCGTCCTGGACACCCTCGCCGCCGCCGGCTGCCCGGCCTGGATCAGCGGCGGCTGGGGAGTGGACGCCCTGGTCGGTGAGCAGACCCGGCCGCACCGCGACCTGGACCTCGCCGTCCCGGCCGAGCACGAATCGGCCGCGCTGCGGGCGCTCACCCGGCTCGGGTACGTCGTCGAGACCGACTGGCGCCCGGTCCGCGTCGAGGTGGTCGCGGACGGCCGGGGCCGGGTCGACCTGCATCCGCTGGCCTTCGACGAGTCCGGCGACGGCCACCAGGCCGGCCTCGACGGGAGCAGCTTCCGCTGGCCGAGGGAGTGCTTCACCACCGGGACCATCGCCGGCCGCCGGGTCGACTGCATCTCAGTCGAGCAGCAACTGCTCTTTCACCGGGGCTACGAACCGCGCGACGTCGACCGGGCGGACCTGGCGCTGCTGCACCGGCTCGCCGCCGTCCCGCAACCATGACCGCCACCCTCTTCCTCCTTCTTCCAACGGGAGCGCCGACGCCGGAGGAACTGGCACTCTTCGACCCGATGCCCGTGACCGGAGGAACCGGCAGCTGATGGACCGGATCACCGACGACGCGATCGCCGTCATCATCGAGGAGGTAACCCGCCGTTATCTCCGGGCGGTCGATCAGGCGCTGCCCGGTTACGTACGCAGCCTCTATCTGGTCGGGTCCGCCGCGCTCGGCGCCTGGCAGGCCGGTGTGAGCGACATCGACACGGTGATCATGACGTCCCGTCCGGCCAGCACAGAAGATCTCGCCCGGCTCGCCGCAATTCACGCCGCGCTGCCCCGGTCACCCCATCTCGACGGGATCTACCTCGAACCCGCGCTCGCCGGATCCTGGCCGACCGATCGGCGGGTCATACCGTTCGTGGTCGACGGCAGGTTCCACCCGGACCGGCCCTGCGGCGAGCTGACGCCGGTGCTCTGGCTGACCCTGCAACGGCACGGCGTGCCGGTGCGCGGCCCGGCCGTCGCCGACCTCTGCGTACCGGTCGACCCGGTGCGGTTGCGCCGCTACAACCTCGACAACCTGCGGGAGTATTGGCAGGCGAAGGCGGCCGCGTTCCCGGCCGAGCTGGCCGGTGTCGACCCGGACACGGTCCTGGACGCCGGGATCGTGACCTGGTTCGTGCTCGGACCCGCGCGGCTGCACCACACGCTGGCCCACGGCGACGTCATCTCGAAGACTGCGGCCGGCGCGTACCTCGCCCGCTTGTTCCCCGCGTACGCCGGCCTCGCCCATCGGGCGGTCCGCTGGCGTGCGGGTGTGCCGGAGCGGTTCACCGCGGCCGACCTCCTGGCGGCCGGTGAGAGCGTCGCCGCGGTGGCGGAGGACGCCTGGCGCCGCTTCGGCGGCTGATTCGGCCTGCCCGGGGCCGGCGGCCAACCCAGCGCCCCGACGGGTCGTCGCGGGCCGACCACCGAAGTAGCACCCACCCCGACCGCTGCACATTTTCGGCGGTCCGCACAGTTCCGGCTCATGTGTCACGATCTCCGCCATGCGTCTTCCGTTCGGCCTGCTCGTCGCGGCCGTCGCGGCTGGGCTGCTCTCGGTGGCGGCGGCGCTGCTCGCCATGCCCGGCGCCTCGCTGCAGTTCGGCCTCGTCATGCTGCTCGCGCTGCTGGGCTACGTCCTGGCGGATCGTGGTGTGCGCCGCGTGAGGTGGGCCGTCGGGGCCGGCATCGCGCTACTGGCCGTGGTGGCGGCGGCGAGACTGCTCTGGTACCAGCAGCAGGTCGATGAAGCGGGATGGCTGCCGAACGGCCAGGGGCTGGTGAAGACGGCCATGCTGGCGCACTGGCAGGAGATGATCGACCGGGAGAGGCTTGCCGCGCTGGGGCTGGCGCTCGGCGTTCTCTGTCTCGCGGCCGGTGCGTTGGCGGCACCGTCACGCGGCAGGCGGCGAGGTGTGGCGACGACACTCCTCGCGCTGCTGCTACTCGCCTGGTTCGGGCTGGGCTCCGCGCGGATGTTCGGCCGGTATCCGTTGCTCGACCTCCTCGGCGCGGTGTGGCCGGCGCTGCTCGCCGCCCTCGTGGCCATGGGGGCGCTCGCGCTGTCCGGGTGGCGGGCCGACCGGCGTTGGCTGCTCCCGACGGGGTTGTTCCTGCTGTCGCTTCAGACCGCTCGCCACTACTCGGATCTCGCCGAGCAGTGGTCGGGCTGGTGGCATCTGGCCAAGCCGCCCGACGGTGCCTTCCTGCAGCTCGCCGTGGCGGTGAGCACGTCACCGGAAAGCTTCCCTCAGGTGTCGCGGGCCCTGGAGGCGGCGATCGGGCTCGCCGGTGCGGCGCTGGTGGCCGTCGGCGCGCTGCGCAGCTCTGGAGAGGCCGACGCTTCGGGGGTCGAGGCCGGGCAGGGATGATCCCTCGGAAAGCGATCGACCGCTCCACCGTGGACCGGTCCCCCTCGCCGGCCGGGCCCGGCGCTACCGGTCGGTGGCGAGGATCGCGTAGTGCACCGAGTCCCGCCAGTGCCCGCGGACCAGCAGGTGGTCCCGGCTGACCCCCTCCCGCCGCATCCCGACCTTCTCCAGCACCCGGCACGAGGCGACGTGGTCGGGCCGGGTGGTGGCCTCCACCCGGTGCAGGCCCACCTGCTCGAACGCCAGCCGCAGCAGCAGGCCGGCGATCTCGGTGCCGAGCCCCCGGCCCCAGTCGTCGGGGTGGACCGCATAGCCGATCTCGCCGCGCCGGTGCTGCGGGCTCTCCACGGTCAGGATGCCCATCCCGACCAGCCGGTCCCCCTCGACGGCCGCCAGCCGGTACGCCGGCCGCGGTTCGCTGCCGGCTGCGGTTCGCCACGCCGACACGGCGGCACGCGCCTCGTCGAGGGTGGGCGGCTGCTCGTCCAGCGCCCGCTCGAAGGCGCGCGGCTCGGTCATCAGCGCGTGAATCGGCGCGACGTCGGCGTCGTCCAGTTCGCGCAGCAGGCAGCGGGGGCCGGGCAGACGGACCGGCCGTACGGAGCGGACGGGGGTCACTGTTCTCCCAATGAGCACGTAGCGGGCGCAAGGAGCGGTAGCAACGATCGAGGCCCCAGCCAGGAAACCTGTCCTGAGCTGGGGCCTCACGTTGGAGCGGGTGACGGGAATCGAACCCGCACTGTCAGCTTGGGAAGCTGATGTTCTGCCATTGAACTACACCCGCAGGCAGCACCACTGTACCTGAGGTCACCACCTCCGTGCATCCAGGTACCCCCGTGGCGAGTCCCGGCGCCGCGCAATCGCCTCGAAACGATCTTGCAACAGAAGCGGCCCGCGGAGCAGCGGATAGTTTCACCACGGCAATATATGCCCGTTCTCAAATCCGTCGATGGGATGTAACGTCTCCCACACGTTCTCCGACACGGCGTGACATACCCCCGTTTCACGCCGCCAGAAAGAGGTGGGCCCATGGGACTGCGTCCCAACCTGCTGACCCGGCGCGCCGCCGGTGTCGCGACGACGACCTTCGCGCTGATGCTCAGCACCGCCGCGGTGGGTGTCGTTCCCGCTGCCTCGGCCTTCTCGGCCGCCCCGGCCGGCTCCTGCGCCGAGCCCGCCGACGTCCACTCGGACGCCCGGGTCGCCAAGGGTGGCAGCAGCAAGCTGGACCCGAACGCCCTGACCGCCAAGCAGGTCGCCGAGCGCGAGGCCGATCTCACCGCCGCCCTGCGGGAGCGGGCCGCCTTCCGTGGCGGCGCTCAGGCCGCCACGCCGGTGGCCAGCGTCACCATCCCGGTCGTCGTGCACGTCATCCAGCGGGACAGCACCCGGGCCGGCGGCAACATCCCGGACTCGATGGTCACCCAGCAGATCTCCGTGCTGAACACGGCGTACAGCGGCGGGACCGGCGGCGCACCGACGGCCTTCAGCTTCCAGCTGCAGAAGGTGCACCACGTCACCAACGCCGCCTGGTACCCGATCGTGCAGGGCTCCACCGCCGAGCGGCAGATGAAGTCCTCGCTCCGGGAGGGCGGCAAGAACACGCTGAACATCTACCTCGGCGAACTGAGCGACAACCTGCTCGGCTGGGCCACCTTCCCGAAGCGCAAGCTCGACAGCATGGACGGCGTGGTCGCGCTGAACGAGTCGCTGCCGGGCGGCACCGCGACCAACTACAACGAGGGTGACACCGGCACCCACGAGATCGGCCACTGGCTGAACCTCTACCACACCTTCCAGGGCGGCTGCTCCGGCTCGGGTGACAGCGTCGACGACACCCCCGCCGAGGGTTCGCCGGCGTACCAGTGCCCGACCGGTCGGGACACCTGCACGGCGGCGGGCCTGGACCCGATCACCAACTTCATGGACTACACCTACGACTCGTGCATGCACCAGTTCACCCCTGGTCAGGCGAGCCGCATGATCACCGCGTGGAACGCCTACCGCGCGGCCTGAGCATCGCACCGAAACGCCGGTGCCGGCCCTGTCCTCCGACGGGGCCGGCACCGGCGTTTCTCGTGGGCTCTCAGGCGGCCGGGCGGCGCGTGTCGAAGCCGTGCCGGCCGCCGCGCCGACTCTCGGCGGCGGTCACCGTACGCCGGGGCGGGGCGGTCGCCCGCGGATCGAGCCAGACCCGCACCTGCGGCCGGCCGGCACCCGGCTGAGCGGTCTGGTCGCGCCGGGTCAGCATCGCCACGTCGACGGTGAACTCGAACAGCCGCCAGTCGACCTGCGGGGCGGCCCGGCCGAGCTCGGCCACCCGGGCCAGCGTTGCCGCGTCGGTCACCGGGCGGGCCCGGCCGGCCATGTACGCCTCGTCGTCGCTCTCCTCGGGAGGGAAGGAGTGCAGCGCGTAGCGGCCGTCGCGTTCGAGGTCGCGCCGCTTGGGCGAATCGATGACGAAGCAGTAGAGCCCGTCGTCGGTGATGACCGGGGACACCGGATGCACCCGGGGGCCGCCGTCGGCGCGGACCGTGGCGAGGTAGCCGAAGCCCGGCCCGTACTGCTGCAGGAGAAGGCGGATCTCGTCGGCGAGTCGGGGCTCGTCGGCGGCGAATTCGGACCAGGAAGCCATGCGGACATTCTATCGAACACGTGTACGAAGATGTAGTCCGACACGCAGGTCACCCGTACCGGTCGCTATGGTGTTCCGATGCTGCTCTCCGACCGCGACCTGGTCTCCGAGATCAAGGCGGGCACGCTCGCGCTGGAGCCCTTCGAGCCCACGCTGGTGCAACCGTCCAGCATCGACGTACGCCTGGACCGGCTCTTCCGGGTCTTCAACAACCATCTCTACACCCACATCGACCCGGCCGTTCAGCAGGACGACCTGACGTCGATGGTGGAGGTTCCCGAGGGCGAGCCGTTCGTGCTGCACCCGGGCGAGTTCGTGCTCGCCTCCACCCTCGAGGTGATCTCGCTGGGCGACCAGCTCGCCGGCCGCCTGGAGGGCAAGTCCAGCCTGGGCCGGCTCGGGCTACTCACCCACTCGACGGCGGGCTTCATCGACCCGGGCTTCTCCGGGCACGTCACGCTGGAGCTCTCCAACGTGGCGAACCTGCCGATCACCCTGTGGCCCGGGATGAAGATCGGCCAGCTCTGCATCTTCCGGCTCTCCTCGCCGGCCGAGCACCCGTACGGATCGGCGGTGTACGGGTCGCGCTACCAGGGGCAGCGCGGCCCGACCCCGAGCCGGTCCTGGCAGAACTGGCGGGTCTGGCCGACCCGGTGAGCCCTCGCGCAGGGGCTCCCGCGCTGCGGAAGCCCCTGCGCACCGGTCAGCCCGGGCGGCCGTAGCTGTTGATCTGGCCGTCGTCGACGCGCTTCATCGTGATCGGCTTGCCGGACTGGGAGGCGTGCACCACCCAGCCGTTACCCACGTAGAGCGCGACGTGGTGGAGGTCGCTGTAGTAGAAGACCAGGTCGCCGACCTGGAGTTCGCTGCGGCTCACCCGCCGGGTGACGTCGTGCTGCTGGCGGGCGTTGTGCGGCAGCGAGACACCGGCCTTGGCCCAGGCGGCCATGGTGAGGCCGGAGCAGTCGTAGTGGTCGGGGCCGGCGGCCCCCCAGACGTAGATCTTGCCGATCTGAGCGCAGGCGAACTTCGCGGCGACCCCGCCCGGACCACCCGGGTAGCCGGCCGGGCACGGCGCCGGGCGCAGCGGTCCGCCGCCACCGTTGCCGTACACCTTGAGCCGCAGCTTCTGGAGCCGGGCGATCTCGGCGTCGATCTGCTTCTTCTGCGCCGCGAGCTGGGCCTCGGTACGGGCCAGCTTGGCGATCATGTCGTCCAGCGGCTTCTTCTTCGCGGCCAGCTGGTCGCGCAGCTCGGCGACCGACTGCACCTGCTGCTGCTGGCGGTGTGCGAACCGGTCGAGCAGTTCCAGGCTGTCGACCACCTCGCTCGGGGAGCGGCTGCCCAGCAGCGCGTTCACGGTGGAGAGGTTGTCCCCCTTGTAGGCGTCGGCGGCGAGGCCGCCGACCTGCCCGAGGGCCTGGTCGACCCGGGCCTCCAGGGGAGCGATCTGCTTGGCCAGCGCCGCGGCCTGCTTGCGCTTGGCGGCGAGATCCTCACGGGTGGCGTTGACCTGCTCGATGACCGGCTCGAGCTTGTTCCAGTCCTTGTCGATCTGGGCTTCGATCTCGGCGACCGACGGGTCGGCGTGGGCCGCCGTGGCGCCGCCGGTCAGGATGACGGCGGTGCCGACCAGGGCGGCGAGGGCGGTGGTGCAGCGGGACCAGCGTGAACGCGGCGCAGCCGTCAGCCGGTCGAGCGACCGTGCCGACGGTGGCCGCGGGGCATGGTTAGCCACCGGGCTCCGTACTCCTTCTTCCGGACCGCCTACCGGGTTAGCTGACGGGTTCGGGCGGGAAGGGAGCCGCCCTACCGCAGAGGCTGCGGATTCACCCCAGGTACCTGGGTCCCCGGCTCGCCCGGAGGCGACTCGGCGGTGTCCGACCGTCACCACCCGGGCTGGGCGGTGAGACTGCCGGTCGACGATTGACCAGAGTAGAGATCGCCGTTATCGAGATGCAACCCACGCGGCCGTGACACTCCGTACCCGAATTCGCGTCCACCGCGCCAGGTGAAGGTTTTCTTCAGGGCCGATTACCTGTTGGAAAGGTATTGACCGCGACCCGGGTGCGGAGTGAGGGTGGGAACGCAGTGACCCCCATCCCTGTCCTGGAGGTTCGATGCACCTCTCACCCCCGCCGTCGGGCAGACGGATACTGCTGGCGGCCGCCGTCGCAGCGGCCACCGCGCTCGCGACCACCGGCCCGGTGGCCGCCGAGCCGTCCAGTACGGACACGGCCGACCGGCAGCAGCAGTACGCCGCCGCGGCCGACGAGTACGGCGTGCCGCAGAACGTCCTGCTCGGCGTCTCGTACCTGGAATCCCGCTGGGACACCCACCCGGGCCAGCCCAGCACCAGCGGCGGCTACGGGCCGATGCACCTGACCGACGCCGAGCAGGTCGCCTCGACCCCGTCCAGCAGCCACGTGGACGAGAACGAGGACCCGCGCGGCGACGACTCCCGCCCGCTCACGCTCGACCCGGCCGTCACCGCCGCGCCCTCCGGCGACGTGCTGCCCCAGGCGTCCCTGCAGACCGTCGACGCCGCCGCCGCGCTCACCGGCATCCCGGTGGAGACGCTGCGGAACGACGCCGTCGCGAACATCCGGGGCGGCGCGGCGCTGCTCGCCTCGTACCAGAAGGAACTGGGCGGGCCGGTCGGCGCCGGCAGTGACGCGGCGGCCTGGTACGGCGCGGTGGCCCGGTACTCCGGCGCGGACACCGAGGACGCCGCGGCGGCCTTCGCCGACGAGGTGTACGACCAGATCGGCCAGGGTGCCAGCCGGACCACCGACGACGGCCAGCGGGTGACCCTCGCGGCCACCAAGCTGACTCCGGACGAGTCCGGGCTGCACAAGCTGGGCCTGCGCCGCGCCGAGCGGCCGGACGGCCTGGAGTGCCCGGTCCGCCTCGCCTGCGAGTGGATCCCGGCGCCGTACGGCGAGTACACGATCCCCAAGACGAACATCGTGGACTACGGCAACTACGACATCGGCAACCGACCGGCCCAGCAAAAGATCGAATACATCATCATCCACGACACCGAGGGCTACTTCGGCCCGAGCGTGAACCTGGTCCAGGACGTGACCTACCTGGGCTGGCACTACACGCTGCGCTCGGTGGACGGCTACGTCGCCCAGCACATCAAGGCCAAGGACGTCGGCTGGCACGCCGGCAACTGGTACGTCAACGCCAAGTCCATCGGCATCGAGCACGAGGGCTTCGCGGGCCGCGGCACCTGGTACACCGAGGCGATGTACCGGGCCTCGGCGAAGCTGGTCCGCCACCTGGCGCTGCGGTTCCAGATCCCGCTGGACCGGCAGCACATCCTCGGCCACGACAACGTCCCCGGCATCACCGCCGGGAACGTCGCCGGGATGCACTGGGACCCGGGCCCGTACTGGGACTGGTCGCACTACTTCGACCTGATGAAGGCACCGTTCAAGTCCACCGGAACGCCGAACACCGGCCTGGTCACCATCGATCCGGACTTCGCGTCGAACAAGCCGGCCTTCAACGGCTGCAACCAGCAGCCCCCGTTCCCTCCGGGAGAAGGTGCACCCCCGACGGCTGAGCCCTGCCCGCTGCGCGGCTCCTCCTCGGTCATCCTGCGCACTGCCCCAAGCCCGACCGCGCCGCTGGTCAACGACCTGGGTCTGCGGCCGGACGGCACGCCGGACACCATGTACATCAAGGATCACGGCGCCCGCGCCTCGGCCGGTCAGACGTACGCCCTCGCCGGCATCCAGGGCGACTGGACGGCGATCTGGTACCTCGGCCAGAAGGCCTGGTTCTGGAACCCGGCCTCGGCGCCGACGGCCAAGTGGGCGAACGGCTTCGTGGTGACGCCCAAGCCGGGGAAGACGACCATCCCGGTGTACGGGCGGGCCTACCCGGAGAAGGCGGCGTACCCGTCCACCATCCCGTACCAGACGATCGCGCCGCTGCAGTACACCTTCGCGGCGGGCCAGCGGTACGCGTTCGGTGGCGTCCTGCCGGGCGAGTACTACCGGGCGGTGTCGTTCGACGGCTCGGCGCCGGGTGACCGGACCGTGGTCCGGGGCGAGAACCGGTACGTGCAGATCCAGTTCGGCCACCGGGTGATGTTCGCCAACCTGGACGACGTGGACATCCTGCCGGCCGCGGTCGGCGCGCCGACCTGACCGACCTGACGACGAAGGCCCCCGGTCCACGTGGACCGGGGGCCTTCGTGCTGCTGCCAAGAGGTCAGGTGACCCGGCGGAAGCCGGCGACCGGCATGTAGTCGATCTTCGTGACCTGGATCTGCTTACCCGTGCGGGGCGCGTGCACCATCAGCCCGTTGCCGAGGTAGAGACCCATATGGTGTAGGTCGCTGTAGAAGAAGACCAGGTCGCCGGGGCGGGCGTCGGCGCGGGACACCGGCCGGCCCTCGTTCCACTGCGCGCCGGTGAAGTGGGTGAGGGAGATGCCCGCCGCCTTGTAGGCGTACTGGGTGAGGCCGGAGCAGTCGAACGTGTTCGGGCCGGTGGCGCCCCACTCGTACCACTTGCCGACCTGCGCGCAGGCGACCCTGATGGCGGTACGCGCGGCGCTGCTCACCACGCCGTCGATGCTCGGACAGCCGTCGACTCGTACCGAGGTCACCGGCAGCATCGCGGTCAGCCGCTTGATCTCGGAGTTGATCTGCTTCTTCTTCGCGGCCAGCTCGGCGGCCTGCTTCTGCTGGGTGGCGATCAGCGCGTCCAGCTTCTGCTTCTGCGCGTTGTACTTGTCGCGGATGGCCAGCACGCCGGCCACCTGCTTGCGCTGCTGCTCGGCCAGCCGGTCGAGGATGACGAGCTGCTCACCGAGCGTGCCCGGCTTGGTGCTCACCAGGAGAGCGCCGATCTCCTGGGACGGCCCGTCGATGTAGTACCGGGCGGCGAGGTCGCCCACCCGGTTCATCGCCAGGGCCGACGCCAGCTCCAGCGGCGCCATCTTCTTCTCGAGGTCCGCCGACTTCTTCTGGTTGGCCTTCAGCTGGGACCGGATCTTGTTGAAGCTCTCGATGGTGGGCTCGAGCTGCTCCCACTGCTTGTCGATCTGCGCGTCGATTTCGTCGACCGACGGCGCCGCGTGCGCCGGAGCCGTCAGCAGCCCGGCGCCGACCGCGACGGCCGCGACCAGGGTGAGGAGACGGCGTACGACCCGGCGCGCGCCGACCGGTCTGACAGGCGGCTGGCTCGGGGCGTGACGAGGAGGGGGCATGGTTGCCACCGGCACGGACTCCTTTGCAACCGACCGCCGGGCGCCCCGAGAGAGGGAAGGTCGAGGCAGACGACCCACAGCGGTCGGTGCCCCACATTAGGGAAGGCACCGGGTGGAATCAAGGCGGCCTTTTGCTCAATCACGTGTGCGCAACCGCCTGCACACCAAGGGTATTCATTCACCCGCCAACGATCGCCGTCAATACGTCGTCGAGTGTCACCACGCCGAGCGCCCGCCGGCCGTCGCTCACCAGCACCATGTGCCGCCGCTCCCGCCGCATCGCGAGCAGCAGATCGGCCAGCGTACGGTCGGGCGGCACCACGGCCAGCGGCCGGTAGACCTCGACGGGCACCGGCGCCCGGCGGCTCGCGCCCGCGTACCCGAGCACGTCCTTGACGTGCACGAAGCCGAGCACCCGGCGGGTGGACCGCTGCACCACCGGAAAGCGGGACCGGCCGGTCCGCGTCGCCAGCACCTCCAGCGAGGCCGGTGAGACGTCCTCGGCCACCGTGGTGACCGTGGACCACGGTTGCAGGGCGTCGGCGGCGGTACGGCTGTGCAGGGCCAGCGCTCCGGTGATCCGGGCGTGCTCCTCCGCGTCCAGCAGCCCCTCGGTACGGGCCTGGGCGACCAGGCCGGTCAGTTCCTCCGCGGTGAACACCGTCTTCACCGCGTCGGTCGCCTCCACCCGCCACAGCCGCAGCACCTGCCGGGCCGACCACTTCATGGCCAGCAGCAACGGCTTGGTGGCGACGCAGAAGGCCAGCATCGCCGGACCGAGCCAGAGCGCCGACACCTCCGGGCCGGCCAGGGTGATGTTCTTCGGCACCATCTCGCCGACCACGGTGTGCAGGAAGACGACCACGGCGAGGGCGATCACGAAGGCCACCGGGTGCACCGCGGAGGCCGGCAGGCCCAGCGCCTCGAACGGCGCCTCCAGCAGGTGGGCCAGCGCCGGCTCGGCGATCGCGCCCAGGCCGAGGGAGCAGATGGTGATGCCGAGCTGCGCCCCGGCGATCATCAGCGGGATCTGGTTCATCGCCGAGAGCGCCCAGCGGGCCCGCTTCGACCCCGCGGCCAGCGGTTCGATCACGGTACGCCGGGAGGCGATCAGGGCGAACTCGCTGCCCACGAAGAAGGCGTTGCCGAGCAGCAGCAGGGCGGCGACCAGCAGTTCACTCATCGCCGTCGGGCTCCTCGGGCCGGACCACCCGGACCTGCTCCACCCGGTGCCGCTCCACCTCGATCACGGTGAACTCGTAGCCGACCTCCTCGACCGTCTCCCCGGGCACCGGGATGTGCCCCAGCCGGGCCATCAGGAAGCCGGCCAGCGTCTCGTACGGCCCCTCGGGCAGCCGGAAGCCGGTCTGCTCGACCAGCTCGTCCTCGCGCAGCACGCCGTCCACCAGCACGGTCCGCTCGCCGCCCGGGACCGTCAGCTCCACCGGCCCGAGGTCGTCCACCGCGTCCGGGTCGAACTCGTCGGCGATCTCACCGACCAGCTCCTCGACCAGGTCCTCCACGGTCACCACGCCGTCCGTACCGCCGTACTCGTCCACCACGATCGCCAGGTCGGCGCCGGCCGCCTTCAGGGCCGCCAGCACCCCGTCCAGGTCGAGGCTCTCCGGCACGTACACCGGCTCGCGGGCGACCGCGTCGACGGTGGTGAACCCCCGGCGGGCCAGCGGCACTCCGAGCGCGTCCGGCACCCCGGCGACGCCGGTGACCAGATCCAGCGTCTCCTCGTAGACCGGGAACCGGGTCCGGCCGGTCTGCCGGGACAGGTCCAGCAGCTCGGCGACCGTGGCGGTGGCCCGCAGCGCGATCACGTCCACCCGGGGGGTCATCGCCTCGGCGGCCCGCTTGTCGCCGAAGCGGATGGTGCGGCGCAGCAGCATCGCGGTGTCCGGCGGCAGCGCCCCGGCCCGGGCCGAGATCGCCGCGAGCAGCCCCAGCTCCTCCGGCGACCGGGCGCTGGCCAGCTCCTCCTGCGGCTCCACCCCCAGCCGGCGGACCAGCCGGTTCGCCGAGTCGTTGAGCAACCGGATCAGCCAACCGAAGGTACGGGCGAAGGTCCGCATCGGCCCGGCGGTGGCGAGCGCGGCCGGCATCGGCCGGGCCAGCGCCAGATTCTTCGGGACCAGCTCGCCGAAGAGCATCGAGATCAGCGTGGCCAGGGCCAGCGCGAGCAGCCCGCTGAACCGGTCCGCCGCGCCGATCGGGCGCAGCAGCGGGCCGAAGAGCCGGGCCAAGGCCGGCTCGGCCAGGTAGCCGGTGAGCAGTGCGGTGATGGTGATGCCGAGCTGCGCGCCGGAGAGCTGGAAGGACAGCTCGCGCAGCGCCCGGCGCACGGTGGCGGCCCGGCCGTCGCCGGCACCGGCCCGCCGGTCGATCTCCGACCGGTCGACGGTGACCAGCGCGAACTCGGCCGCGACGAAGAACGCGTTGCCGGCGGTCAGCAGGACGAAGCCGACCAGGGGCAACAGCGTCAGAACCAGCAGGCCGTCGATGGGCGCGATTGTTCCACGACCGGGCACCGGGAACGAGACCGGTGCCGGTGGCCCTCTTCCGCGAGCTGCCGAAGCAACGGGTCAAGGCCCGGATGAACGAGATCGCGACGGGCGACTGGCCTCCGCCGCCACCAAGAAGGCGATCGAGGAGATGCAGGCCGCACTGCTGATTGCCACGACGACCGCGGCCAGCGCGGCGATGATCTCCTCGGCCAACTGAACGACGGCGGCGGCACCGCACGGGTGCCGCCGCCGTCGTGGTCCGGCTGTCCGCCGGGGTACGCCTCAGCCGGCCGCCGGCGCGGCCTCCTTCTCACCGGCCGGGGCGTCCGGCCGGACCGAGCGGAGCAGCACGCTGGCCACGTCCACGACCTCGACCTGCTCGCCGGCGCCCTTGCCGTTGACCCCGTCGTTCAGCATCGTCGAGCAGAACGGGCAGCCGACCGCGATGGTCTTCGCGCCGGTGGACATGGCCTCCTCGACCCGGTCCACGTTGATCCGCTTGCCGATCTTCTCCTCCATCCACATCCGGGCACCGCCGGCGCCGCAGCAGAAGGAGCGCTCGCTGTTCCGCGGCATCTCGGTGATCTCGGCCGAGCCCAGAGCGGCACCCAGCACCTCACGGGGCGGGGTGAAGACCCGGTTGTGCCGGCCCAGGTAGCACGGGTCGTGGTAGGTGAGGCCGCCGTCCAGCGGCTGCACCGGGGTGAGCTTGCCGGTGGCGACCAGGTGCGCCAGCAGCTGGGTGTGGTGGACCACCTCGAACTCGCCGCCGAGCTGGCCGTACTCGTTGCCGAGGGTGTTGAAGCAGTGCGGGCAGGTGGCGACGATCTTGCGCTTGCTCTTCTCCCGGCCCTCGAACGCCTCGTTCAGCGTCTCGACGTTCTGCTGGGCGAGCATCTGGAAGACGAACTCGTTGCCGATCCGGCGGGCCGGGTCACCGGAGCAGGTCTCGCCCTCACCGAGGATGGCGAAGGAGACGCCGGCCTCGTGCAGCAGCGTGGCGACCGCCCGGGTCGTCTTCTTGGCCCGGTCCTCGAACGCGCCGGCGCAGCCGACCCAGAAGAGGTACTCGAAGTCCTCCACCTCGCCGACCCGCGGCACCTCGAAGTCCAGGCCCTTGGTCCAGTCCTCCCGGGTGTTCTGCGGGGCGCCCCACGGGTTGCCCTTGTTCTCCAGGTTGCGGAGCATGACGCCGGCCTCGGACGGGAAGCTCGACTCGATCAGCACCTGGTAGCGGCGCATGTCGACGATGTGGTCCACGTGCTCGATGTCCACCGGGCACTGCTCGACGCAGGCGCCGCAGGTGGTGCAGGACCAGAGCACGTCCGGGTCGATGACGCCGCCCTCCTCGGCGGTGCCGATCAGCGGCCGGTCGGCCTCGGCCAGCGCCAGCACGTCGACGCCGGCGAGCTGCTCCTGGGTCGCCTTCTCCTCGCCGGTCAGGTCCTTGCCGCCGCCGGCCAGCAGGTACGGCGCCTTCGCGTACGCGTGGTCCCGCAGGCTCAGCACCAGCAGCTTGGGCGAGAGCGGCTTGCCGGTGTTCCAGGCCGGGCACTGCGACTGGCAGCGGCCGCACTCGGTGCAGGTGCTGAAGTCGAGCAGACCCTTCCAGGTGAACTGCTCCACCTGGGCTACGCCGAACTGGTCCTTCTCCGGGTCGGCCTCCTCGAAGTCGAGGGGCTTGCCGGCGCTCGTCATCGGGCGCAGCGGACCGAGACCCGAGCCGGCCGGCTTCTCCGGGTCGCGCTTGAAGAAGATGTTGGGGAACGCCAGGAAGCGGTGCCAGGCGACCCCCATGGTGACGTTCAGCGAGATCACGATGAGCCAGGTCATCGAGATGACGATCTTGATGAGGGCGGCGAGGCTGACGCCGGCCTCCCAGGCCGGCAGGGCGTTGCCGAGGGCGTGGCTGACCGGAGTGGCCCAGACCGGGTACTCGAAGTGGTCGGTGGCGACCTTGAAGCCCCGGATCAGGAAGCCGAAGATCAGCACCAGCAGCACGACCCACTCGACGAAGTAGCCCTGCCACATGGTCGAGCCGGTGAACCGGGAGCGGTTGCCGGGCCGGTTGGGCCGGTTGCGCAGCCGGATCGCCATCAGCACCAGGATGCCGAGGAAGCCGAAGACGCCGATCAACTCGGTGGCCAGCCCGAAGATCGTCCAGTGCCCGATGATCGGCAGCCCGCCGCCCGGGGTGACCACCTCGAAGTAGGCCTCGAGCACCAGCAGCGACAGCACGATGAACGCGACCATCACGAACCAGTGGGCGGCCCCCACCACGCTCCACTTGAGCATGCGGGTGTGGCCGGCGGTCTCCACCAGCATCTTCTTCGTACGGGCGCCCTTGTCGGTGAACCGCTCCGGGGCGGGTTGCCCGAGCCGGATGACGGCCGTCATCTTCATGACCGCGCGCACCGCTAGCCACACCGCCACGGCGGTGATGGCGGCCGCGAGGATCGTGGTGACGATCTGGACGCTGCCCATCGAGTTGGCCTCCCGGTCTGCTGCCTGGTCGAGCGGCTCGGCGACCGGGAACGGCTCAGGGTGTGGCCGGCGTTCCGCCGCTACCGCCACCCCGACCCGACCCGACCGATGACCTCGCTCCGCTCGGTCATGCAGTGCAGCCTACGCGCAAGGTTACCCAGCAGTAACGTGAGTCATCTCGCATCCGGCCACGCCGCCCTGCGCACACCTTAGGTGGACGCGGCCAAGCGCGCCGGGCAGGGGCGCGGTGGAGTGACGTACGTCCATCGAGCGGACCCTGGTGGAACCGGTCAGCGGAGGGCGACCGGGGCGAGAGAGGGCGACGGCCCGACCCTCGGACGACGGGTGGAGCCGTCGCCGCGGGGCCGGGCCGGACGTCGAGTCAGCGCCAGCGGGAGAGCAGGATGAGCGAGGCGACCATCGCGCCGAAGCCCACCGCGAGGTTCCAGTAGCCCCACGTGGCGACCGGGTAAGCCTGCTCGGAGAGGTAGTACACGACCAGCCAGCCGATACCGACGACGATCAGCGTGACCGCGATGATCGGCAGCCAGACCGGGCTAGGCTTGCGCGTCGCCGCGGTCGCCGTCGGACGCACGTCCGTCGGCGGGGTGTACACCTTCTTCTTGCGGACCTGAGACTTGGGCACGACGCTCTCCAGAGGGGGGTACGACCTCGTCCGGCCTGACAACCGGGCGCGGGGGCGACGGTCCATGGCCAATAATGTTCGACAGCTAGCGTAGTCCCGACGGACCGTCCCGGCCACGAATGGGGTCAGGCCGGTGCACGGAGTGACCGAAAAGGGTGGGACTTTTCGGGTCGAGTACGCCGGTCCGTGCCGTCGCGGGTCGGAACGAGACGACGGGAAAGGGAACGCCCGGTGGAGTACACGTCCGGCGCCGCCTCCTGGCAGAAGGTCCTCCGACGGGCGGCCGTCGGCCTGCTGCCCCGGCGGCCGCGGCAGCGCCGCCCGGGGTGGTCGATCGGCGTACCCCTGATCGCCGCCGCGGCGGGCCTGCTCTTCACCACGACCGCGACCACGGCCGGCGGCACCCCCCTCCGGGAGGACCGGCGCCCCCAGCTCACCCAGTTGATCGAGGACCGGCGCGAGCAGGTCGCGGCGAGCGAGGCGAAGGCCGCCCGGCTGCGCGACGAGGTCGAGGAGCAGACGGCCGCCCTGGCCGACACCGACGGCCCGATCAAGGAGCAGCGCGACCGCGCCGCCGCCCTCCGGCAGGCCGCCGGGTTCACGGCGCTCACCGGCTCCGGCGTCACCATCGAGCTCAACGACGCCCCCCGGCGGTCCGACCAGGCGCTGCCCAAAGGTGCCAGCAACGATGACCTGGTCGTCCACCAGGGCGACGTCCAGGCGGTCGTGAACGCGCTCTGGGCGGGCGGAGCCGAGGCAATGTCAATCATGAACGTCCGCGTCCTCAGTACCAGCGCGGTACGCTGCGTCGGTAACACCCTGCTGCTGCATGGCCGGGTGTACTCCCCTCCTTTCAAGATCGTGGCAATCGGCGACCCCGCCGCCCTCCAGCGGGCGCTCGCCGCTTCCGAGGGAGTCCGGTTGTTCAAGGAAGCCGTGGACCACTACCAGCTCGGCTACTCCGAGACCGTCTCCACGGTCACCGTGCCGGCGTTCGAGGACTCCACCGCCCTTCGCTCGGCGAAGGTGCCCCGGTGACCTCTGAGGAACCGCCGGAGCGGGACGGCCGCCACCGCAACCAGAACGACGACCCGACCGCGTTCCTCCCCCCGGTGGAGCGCCCGGCCCGGCCGGCACTCAACCTTCCGTGGCCGGATCGGGACGAACGCGGGCCCGCCGCACCCCGCCCCCCGGCCGACGACCGGCCCATCGCGCTCTTCGGTGACGCTCCCGGCGGCACCAACGCCGCCGCTGCCCCCACCGCGGGCGCGGACCCGCGCCGGCCCGGCACGACCGGCGTGTCCCACCAGCCGCCGGCCGCGACGCCGCAGCCGGACC
>NZ_JBSGJR010000045.1:0-22172 GCF_053605645.1 Micromonospora sp. NPDC003776 | reverse complement strand
GGGTCACCCACCGGTGGCCCGACCCGCGGGCCGGCAACCCTTCGCCCCTTTGTAGAGAGACTCCAGTATGTTCCGCTTTGTTCTGCGGCGACTACAGCCACAGCTTCATCGAGCCACCCCGGTGCGCCTGTACGGCGAGCCGGACGTTCTCCCGCACCGTCAGCGAGCCGAAGACCGAGGACGCCTGGAAGGTACGTCCGAGGCCGAGGCGGGCCCGCTTGTGCGGGGGGAGGTCGGTGACGTCCTCCCCGTCCAGCAGGATCCGCCCTTCGGTGGGCCGGCGCAGGCCGGTGATCAGGTTGAACAGCGAGGTCTTGCCGGCGCCGTTCGGCCCGATCACGCCGAGGAACTCCCCGGGCGCCAGGTCGAGGTAGACGGAGTCGACGATGGCGACCTCACCGATCCGCCAGGTCAGACCGCGGGTGGCGAGCACGGGTCAGCCCTTCATCTGGGTGACCGGCGGCGCGGACTCGTCACCGGTCAGGGTCTTCTGCGCGGTCGCCGTGTACGCGGTGCCGCTGCCGGCCAGCTTGGCCTGGTACATCGGCTGGAGCAGCGCGTGGTCCTCGGCGCGGACGGTCAGCTGACCCTTGATGCTGTCGAACTGCCAGCCCTCCAGCGCCTTGATCATCTTGTCCACGTCGTCGCCGCCCTCCTGCGCGGCGCGGACGACCATCTGCGCGGCGACGAAGCCGTCCGGGTGGAACAGGTCCAGGGTGCCGCCCGGGATCTTGGCCTTGGCGGCCTTGGCGGCGTCGGTGTCGCTGGCCCCGTCGAAGTAGTGCGACAGGAAGGAGATCTTGCTGCCGGCGGCGCCGAAGGTCGGCCAGGTGGCCCGGATGTCCAGGCCGGTGACGACCGTGGTGGAGGAGAGGACGCCCTGCTGGTCGAGGGTCTGCCACATGGCCGGGCCGGTGGTGCCGGCCCAGGCGACGAAGAGCAGGTCCGGCTTGGCGGCCTTGATCTGGCTGGCGAACGGGGTGAACTCGGTGGCGCTGGCGGGGGCCCGGACGCTGCTCACGGTCGCGCCGGCGCCGCCGATGACGTTCTTGACGGCGGCCTCGTTGGCGTCGCCGAAGGCACCGTCCTGGGCGAACACGACGACCTTCTTGCCCTTGGCGTCGCCGATGAAGGACTTGGCCGTCACCACGTCCTGGTAAGACTGCCGACCCGAGCGGAAGGTGTACTTGTTCGCCCCGGTCACCGCGTCGGTGGCGGCCGGACCGGAGATGAACAGGACCTTGTTCTGCGCGGCGATCGGAGCGACCTGGAGGGCCACGCCGGACGAGGTGGAACCGGCGATGATCTTCGTGCCCTTGCCGATCAGGTCCTTGGCCGCGGAGACCGCCTTGGCCGGGTCACCCGCGTCGTCGACCTCGGTCAGCTCGATCTTCCGGTCACCGACCTTGCCGGTGCCCTTGGTGGCGTAGTCGAGGCCGGCCTTGAAGCCCTCGATGTACTGCTTGCCGTAGCTGGCCAGCGGCCCGGACTGGGAATACACCAGACCGACCTTCACCGGCGCGGCGTCGCCGCCGCCGGAGGCGGTGTCCTGCGGGCTGCCACAGGCGGTGGCCGCGAGCGCGGCCGCCATCACCGTGGCGGCGGAAAGGAACACCCGTCGCGTGTGCCGGATCGTCATTGCGACTCCAGGTGGGGACAGGGGGAATGTCAGTTGTCGGCTCACGCTAGAAGTGACGTCACCCACGGGCTATGTGGCCGAAACACACAAGTAATCGACGTAGGGTGGCCGACTGTTACAACCGCCCACCGCCGGTAGGTGGGTCCGCCACCCCCGGTGGCCCTCGGCACCACCCACCGGTGCGCGGCTGTGTCGCACCCCGCCATCGAACCGGGAACGCGCGACGGCCCGGCGGATCGCTCCGCCGGGCCGCCAGGTGGGGTACGGGTCAGCCGTGCAGCCGGGTCCTGCGACGCAGCCGGCTCAGGCCGACCAGGAGACCGCCCGCGGTCAGCAGGCCGCCACCCAGGCCGAGGGTCTGCGCGGAACTGGCGCCGGTGACCGGCAGGTGCTTGCCGTCCCAGCCGTCCTTGCCGTCCTTGCCGTCCTTACGGTGGTCGAACTTGCCGTCCCGGATGCAGATGGTGACGGTGGCCGGGTCGGAGACGATCTGCCGGTCGTCGAACCTGCCTGTCGCCCGGGCGGTGTCGACCACCTTGCCGGCCTTGACGTCCTTCCAGCTCACCACGTAAGGGTGCACGGCGTGGCAGTCGGTGCTGGTGCCCGGGGCCAGGGTGGTGCTGTTGCAGACCACCTCACCTGCGGTCGGGTCGTCGACCGCGACGTTGGTGATCGGCACCGTGCCGGTGTTGGTCACCCGGTAGGTGTAGAAGATCCGGTCGCCCTTCGCCGCGAAGCCGTCGCTCTCGCAGGCGTTCTTGCAGTCCGACTCGACCCGGGCCTTCTTGTCGATCGACAGACCGACCTGGACCGCCTCGGTGGTGACGGTGAATGTGGCCTTGTTGGAGGCCACCGTCTCCGCACCGAACAGCCCGGTCGCCTGCGCGGTGTTCACGATCCTGCCGGCGGCCACGTCGGCCGCCGTCACCGTGTACGTGCCGTGGCAGGTCGTGCTCTCCCCCTGATCGAGCGAGGTGTCGTCGCAGGTGACACCCGTGGCCTTGGCATCGGTGACCTTGATGCTGGTGATCGGGTTGGTCGTGCCGGTGCTCTCGTTCTTCACCGGGTAGGTGTAGGTGTAGGTGACCTTGTCCCCCACCCGCAGACCGCTGGTCGGCGTCCCGGCCTTGGCCAGCGTCAGCTTCGGGCTCACCGGCGGATTGGTCGCGGCGCAGGTGTGCGAGAGATTGAAGAATCGCGCCGTGCCGGAGATCTCCGCCGTCGCGGCGGTCAGGGTCCAGCCGGCCGGGGTCCGGATCCAGGCCTTGCTGGTGCCCATGTCGGTGACGATCGCGCTGTTCGGGTCGGTGGGGATCGTCCGCGTGACGGTGCCGCCCGGCGTGCTGAAGGTCAGCGTGAGCGACTGGAAGGCCCCGGCCACCTGGGTGTCGCCCGGCAGCACGAACACCCAGACGTCCCGGTCGGGGTACTGGCCACCGCCGAGGTTCGGATCGCACTCCTGGGTGAACTCGGCGGCCGTGGTCGGCACGTTCCCCGGGTTGATGTCGATCGTCGTGGCGGCGACGGCCGGCGAGCCACTCACCAGCAGCAACGCGCCGGTCAGCAGCGCGACGGCACCCAGCAGGGCGCCCATCCCGGCTCGCCTGGTCGGCGCAGAGGTCTTTCTCATGTAATCCCCCGTGTCGTTGATCGTTGACGCTTAGTTGAAACGACCATAAAAGGGATAGAAGACGCATTAGGGGAATAATCCCCCTAAGGGCGGACCGCAGGCGCCGTCGCGATCGGCCGGCAGCGGGCAACGCCGCCCACCGTCGGGCAACCGGCCACCCCGGCCGCGGCACCTACGTGGCCGAGCCTCCGGGCAGTAAGGTCGCCGGCGCCTACAAACTTGATGTCGTCAACGACTCACCGGATCGCTACCGGCTTGAGTCGTTGACGACGTCAGCTCGAAAGGCGCAGAGAAGCAGGCTGCCGGGTGCGCCGGCCGGCGCGCGGCCACTCCCGCCGGCCCGATCCGTTCACGCCATCAAGTTCCTAGCGGCTCACCACCACCCCCGTCCGCCGGCCAGCCGCCCGCGCGCGGCACACCGGCCGGCTCGCCACGGCGCGACGTTTCGACTCGGAACGGTGCGTGGGGTGTCCGGACGGACCCGGACACCCCACGTCACCCGAGCGCCGCGCGGGGGCCCCGAGCCGCCCCCGGCCCGGACGCCGTCAGAGGCCCGCGCGGGCCGCCACGGCGGTGTCCGGCTGGTCCGTGAAGCTCAGCCGGTGACCCTGACCCCGTCGATCGTCTTCGTCGCCTTCCGGCCGGCGAACTCCGGGTGGGCGGCCACGTCGGTCGTACCGGAGATCTCGTTCTCGTGCCGGGCGACCAGCACGCCGTCCTTCGTCGAGACCAGGTCCGCTTCGATGAAGTCGGCGCCCTGGCGGATGGCCAGCCGGTAGGACTCCAGGGTGTGCTCCGGCCGGTAGCCGCTGGCGCCCCGGTGGCCGATGACCAGCGGCCGGTGGGCCGCGTGGGACCGCTCGGCACCGGTCTCCGGTCGGCCTGGGCCGCCACGGTCGGCACCACCACGGCCGCTGCGAGCAGCGCGCCGGCCAGGCCGAGGGCGGAAAGGGTACGTCGCAACGCCGTCTCCTGTCGTCGATGGGTACGACCAGCAGACCGGGTCCGGTTGACCGGCAGTTGGTCGGTTCCTGGCCTGCCGGTGAATCTCCGGACGGAAGATGACCTGGTGCGCCGCCTGCTGCGTCATCCCGTCCGGCTGGTGCCGCTCGGGTTCCTGGCGGTGATCCTGCTCGGCACCGCAGTGCTGATGCTCCCCTGGGCCACCAGCCAGCACCGGTACACCCCGTTCGCCACCGCGCTGTTCACGTCGACCTCGGCCGTGTCGGTCACCGGCATGGCGATCAACGACACCCCGAACTACTGGAATCCGTTCGGCCTCGCCATGATCACCGTGCTTACCCAGGTCGGCGGCCTGGGCATCCTGACCGGCGCGGCGCTGGTGATCCTCGCGGTGTCCCGGCAGCTCGGGCTGCGCAACCGCCTGCTGGTGCAGGCCGAGACGGCCGAGTTCGGCATCGGCGACGTCCGCTGGCTGCTGGTCCGGATCGCCGGGACGGTCTTCGTCACCGAGGCGGTGATGACGCTGGTGATCGCCGGCCGGCTCTGGCTGGCCTACGACTATCCCCCGTGGGTGGCGCTCTGGGAGGCCGCCTTCCACGCCATCCAGGCCTTCAACAACGGCGGCTTCACCCTCTACTCGGACGGCCTGGTCGCCTTCTCCCGGGACCCCTGGGTGGCACTCCCCCTGGGCCTCGGCGCGATCATCGGCGGGCTCGGCTTCCCGGCGCTCTTCGAGGCGGTCCGGGAATGGCGGCAGCCGGCCCGCTGGGCGGTCGCCACCAAACTGACCCTCTGGGGCAGCCTGGTGCTGATCGCGCTCGGCTTCGGCTACCTGCTGGTGGCCGAGTGGACCAACCCGCGCACGATCGGCACCTACGACTCCCCGGGCAAGGTGCTGGCCGCGTTCACCCAGATCGCCCTGAGCCGCACGGGTGGCTTCGACGTGATCAGGGTCGACTCGCTCACCCCGGAGAGCTATCCCCTGCTGATCGTGCTGATGTTCATCGGCGGGGGCAGCGCCAGCACCGCCGGCGGCATCAAGGTGTCCACGTTCTTCCTGCTCGGCTTCGCCATCTGGGCGGAGCTGCGGGGCGAGCCGGACACCACCGTCGGGCACCGCCGGGTGGCGTGGTCCAGCCAGCGGCAGGCGCTCACCGTGGCACTGATCAGCGTGGCCCTGGTGGTGGCCGGCACGGTCCTGATCACCATCCTCACCAGCGGCGTCCGGTTCTACGTCGCGCTCTTCGAGGTGACGTCCGCGTTCAGCACCACCGGGCTGACGCTCGGGCTCACCCCGAGGCTGCCCGAGGCCGGCCAGTACCTGTTGACCGCCCTCATGTACATCGGCCGGGTCGGGCCGCTCACCCTCGGGTCCGCGATCGCGTTGAACACCCGGCAACGGTTGTACCGCTACCCGGAGGAGCGCCCCATTGTCGGCTAGGAAGACGGACGAGAACGGCATCGTGGTGATCGGCCTGGGCCGGTTCGGCTCCCAACTGGCCCGGTCACTGGCGCAGCTCGACCACGACGTGCTGGCCATCGACCGCAGCCAGGAACGGGTCCAGCACTGGTCGACGGAGCTGGAACGGGTCGTTCAGGCGGACTCCACCGAGGAGAGCGCGCTGCGCCAGCTCGGCGTGGCCGACTTCCGCCGGGTGGTGGTCGCGATCGGGGCCTCGGTCGAGGCGAGCGTGCTCACCGTGCTGGCGCTGACCGAGCTGGGCATACCGCAGATCTGGGCCCGCGCCACCTCGGAGAAACACGCGAAGATCCTCGACTCGGTGGGCGCGCACCACGTGGTCTTCCCGGAGGCGGAGACCGGCGAGCGGGTCGCGCACCTGATCGTCAGCAGGATGCTGGACTTCATCGAGTTCGACGAGGAGTTCGCCATCGCCAAGGTCCGCGTACCCGGATCGATGGTGGGCCGGCCGCTGCGCGAGCTGGCCCCGGCGGAGCGGTACGGCGTGATGGTGGTCGGCGCGAAGCTGCCCGGCGAGCGGTTCCGCTACGCGAGCCCGGACACCGTGCTGCGCCCGGAGAGTGTGCTCATCGTGGAGGGCAGCATCACCCAGGTACAGCGCTTCGCCTCGCTCGGCTGAGCGTCACTTCTTCTTGCCGCCGTGACCACCCCCCTTCGGTTGCTTCACCTCCCTTTTCCCTTGCCGTCCTCCTTGCCCTTGTGGGGCTTCTCGGGCTTGGGATGGGAACCGGTCTTCGAGGTGCTCTTCGTCGGCGCCTTGGGGGCCGCCGCCTTCGTGGGCGGAACGGTGGTCGGCACCGAGCCGGCCACCCCGGCGACCTGCACACCGCAGGTGCTGTCGCCGAGCTTGAACTCCACCGGCAGCGGGTTCGCCCCGGTGTAGCTGCCGGTCAGCGAGACCTTCTTCGACGCGCCGGGAGCCAGCGCCGCGTCGGTGGCGGGCGGCTGGAGCGACACGGTACGACCCTGCTGGTGGACCGCCGGCTGCGCCTCGGTGACCTTCTGGCGGCCCGGGAAGGTGAAGCTCATCGTCCAGTCCCGCAGCTCCCGCCCCCCGGTGTTGGTGAGGGTCAGGTCGGCGGTGAAGTCCTTGCCGGTGTCCCGGCGCAGCACGTAGTCGACCGCGCACCGGGCCGGCTCCGGCAGGGCCATCCGCGCCTCGGTCGGCTCGACCCCTCCGCTGGCCGAACTCTTCGAGGTCACCCCCCAGATCGCGGCGGTCACCGCGACCAGGCCCACCGCGGCCACCCCGGCCTCCACCTTGCGTCGCCGGGCCGCGGCCTTGCGGGTCCGGGTACGGATGGCGGAGAAGGGCAGCGCGTCGGTCGCCGTGGACCAGGGCAGGATGGTCGTGCCCGCGTTCTCCAGCAGCGCCGGGTCGAACTGCCCGAGCGCCGGGGAGACCGGCACGATCGCCGCGATCCCGGCCGCCTCGGCGAGGGTACGGGCCACCTCCGCCGTCGCCGGCCGGTCCTCGGGCCGCTTGGCCAGGCAGCGCCGGACCAGTTCCTCGACCTCGTCGGGCAGCCCGACGACGGGGGGCATCGGATCCGGGTCGTTGTACATGTGCGCCCGGAGCATCTGGGTGGTGGTGTCGGCCTGCCAGGGCAGCCGACCGGTGAGCATCCGGTACAGCAGCAGGCCGACCGCGTAGACGTCGGTGGCCGGCGAGACCTGGCCGTTGTCCAGCCGCTCCGGCGCCAGGTAGGCGGGCGTGCCGAGCAGGGCGCCGTCCGGGCCCTTCTCGCTCTCCCCCACCAGCGCCGAGATACCGAAGTCGACGACCTTCACCCCGGTCGAGGTGAGCATGATGTTGCCCGGGGTGACGTCCCGGTGCACGACGCCCCGGGCGTGCGCGGTGGCCAGCGCCGAGGCGACCTCCGCACCGATGGTCACCGCCTCCCGCCAGGGCAGCTGCCCGCCGCGGCCGAGCCGGGTGCTCAGCGGGCCACCGTCCACCAGCTCCATGACCACGTACGGCACGGTCAGCCCGACCTGTTCGGACTCGCCGTAGTCGTACACGTTGGTGATGTTGGGGTGGCACAGCCGGGCGGCGGCCTGCGCCTCGATCCGGATCCGGTGCCGGAACGCCTTGTCGCTGGCGAGCCGGGAGGCGAGCACTTTGATCGCCACCTGGCGGCCGAGCACCTCGTCGTAGCCGCGCCAGACCACCGACATGCCACCCGCACCGAGCTGTTCGACCAACCGGTACCGCTCACCCAGCAGCTGCGCGCCGCTCCTGATCGCTGCACCCATGGTCGGTCTTGTTGCCCGGGCAGGGGCCTCGTACACCTGAGGAGTCGGAATCGGTCAAAAATGTCACCCGTTCAGGCGGTCGCGAGGAGCTGGTCCACCGGGGCGTAGTCGTCGGTCAGCACCAGCGAATCCCCGACGAACGCGGCCAGGTCGTCGCCGTGCAGCAGGACGGCCGGCTCGGGCAGCATCGGTAGCGCGGCCTGGATCCGGGCCAGCGGCAGCGGGATGTCCGCGGCGACGATCAGGAAGTTCGCGCTGTTCCGGCCGGCGATCCCGCCGGGCGGGGCGATCAGCGCGACGTGCCGGAACTCGGCCGCGACGGTGGCCAGCTCGGCCCGGATGAAGCGGTCCGGCGGCAGGTCGATGACGTTCTGCACGTAGATCCCGCCGGGCCGGAGCACCCGGCGGACCTCAGCGGCCATCTCCCGGGTGGCCAGGTGCCACGGCACCACCAGGTGCCCGAAGGCGTCCCCGACGATCAGGTCCCGGCTGTCGGTCGGCTCCGCGCCGAGCAGCACCCGCGCGTCCCCGACCCGGGCGCGCAGCTGCGGGCCGGTGCGCACGCCCAGCTCCCGCCGGTCCAGGTCGACCAGGCCGCCGTCGAGCTCGAAGACCAGGTTGTCGCTGCCCGGCCGGGTCGCGGCGACGTAGCGGGGGATGGTGAAGCCCCCGCCGCCCAGGTGCAGCGCGTCCAGCCGCCGGCCCGCTGGCGCCGCCACGTCGGCGACCAGACCGATCCACTGGGTGTACGCGTACTTCAGGTGGGTCGGGTCGGCCAGGTCGACGTACGAGTGCTGGGCGGAGTTGAGGTAGAGGTAGCGGCCCTGGGTCCACTGCGCGTCCACCTCGACCCGGGCGCAGTGGTACGCCGTCTCCACGTCGCACGGGTTCGGCGCGACGGCGGAGAGTCCCGCCCCGGCCAGGCCCAGCACCGCCAGGGCGGCCCTGGCCCGGCCCCGACCCGGCAGCACCGTCCCCGCCCGCCGCCGCAGGTACGCCCCGAGCACCAGCCCGGTCGCCCCGAGCACGGCGGCCAGCCCGAGCACGATCACCGTGCTGGGCAGCGCCGCCACCAGCACGAAGCCGGTGACCAGGGTGGCGGTGATGCCGCCCAGGGTGCCGATGCCGGAGAGCCGCCCCACCACCTGCCCGGTCCGCCGCAGGTCGGCGAGCTGGAGCTTGACCACCAGCGGGGTCACCCCGGCGAGCAGCGCCGCCGGCAGCAGCACCGCCAGCGCGGTCAGCAGGAGCACCGCACCGGCCGCGCCGCCGCGCAACACCTCACCGGCGTACCGGACGACGGGGAGGGTGACCGCGGTGGCGATGCCGGCCAGCACCAGCGCCGGGGCGAGCAGGGTGCGCGGGTCCCGCCGGTCGGCGAGCCACCCGCCCATCCACGCCCCGTACGCGATCGCGCCCAGCGCCATGCCGATGACCGAACTGGTCACCTGGAGGGTCACCCCGACGTACGGGCCGACCAGGCGGAGCGAGACGGTCTCCAGGACCAGCACGGCCCCGCTGGAGAGGAAGACCAGGAACGCGGCGAGCCCGTTCGGCAGGGCCCGGGGCGGGGCCGGCGCGGCCGGCGCCGACTCCGCCAGAACGTCGGGCGATGTGCTGCTCACCGTCGCGATGCTACGCAGCGTTGCCGGGCCGCCGGGTCAGTACATCGAGATATGAACATGGTTTGTGTGGTCGGCGGCGGGGCTACCGCCCCCGCTGTACGACCGCCAGCCGGTGTTCGGCATCCAGATCTGCCGGTACCAGATCACGTACATGATGCCGAGGCGGCTGGCGTTGTTCTTGGCCCAGCTCGCCAGGCTGTCGCCGTACGCCTTGTCCCCGCCGGTGGCGGAGACGTCCTCGAAGCCGCCGCTGGCGGCGGAGAAGTCGCAGGCCCGGCCCTTGGGGTGCTCGCCGTCGCCGCCGCTGCGGTGGCAGGAGACGTAGCGCTTGTAGCCGGCCGCCTGGGCCTGCTGGAGCATGTGCAGGGTACGCGGGGTGATGCAGCCGTCGGCCGGCGTCGGATCGTTCACCGAGCAGGACTCCGCCGGCCACGAGCCGTCCGGGTTGCGCGGCGCCGGCTTCGCCGACGAGGAGCCGCCACTGAACCCGGATCCCGCCCCGGAACTCACCTTGGCCAGCGCGATCTCGGCGTCCCGCTTCTTCTTCGCCAGGATCGCGAGCTGCTTCGTCTGCTCCCGGACCTCGGTGTCGATGGCGAGCTTGGCCTCGGCCGCCTTGGTCTTCGCCTCGGTCAGGTCGTGCAGCCGGCTGCTGTCCCGCTGAGCCATCACGTCCAGCTCGGCGGCCCGCTTGACGAAGTCGTTCGGTCCGGCGCTGGCCAGCAGCACCGACACCGGGGTCAGCCGACCCACCCGGTACGACTGGGCCGCCACCTCGCCCACCTGGGCGGTCAGCTCCACCAGGCGTACCTCGAGCTGTTTGTACTCCACGGTGAGCGCGGCCTGCCGGCGCTTGGAGTTGTCCAGCTTGGCCTTCGCCTCGATGTGACCCCTGGCCGCCGCATCGAGGGCGGCCCGGAGCTGCTTGCTGCCGCCCTCGTTGGGGGCGCTCGGGCTGGGCGCCGCGGCGGCCGCGCCGGCCGGGGCGAGGCCCGCGCCGAGCAGCAGGGCCGTGGCGGTGAGCAGCGCGAGCAACGGCCGGCGGACGCGCCGCCGGGCGAGCCTGGTCCTGGGCACCAAAGCGTCCTTCCGTCGGCCGCCGGCCCCCCGGTCGAACTCGGCGCGGCGGCGGCTCCACCGGCGCCGGACGGCGGCCTGCTGGCGGAGACCGCCGGTCACGATACCGGACCACACGCCGCACGCCAGGCCCCCGACCTGCACCGCCGGCCGACATCGACGCAGCGTGCCGGCATGATCGCGGAGGCGTGACGATCATGGGCGCCGAGATGCGCCGCACGACCGGTCAGGCGTCGAGCAGGGCGGAGCGGACCTCGTCCCAGATCTCGGCGCTGGCCGCCACCAGCAGGCCCCGGCCGTCGTCGGCCGGGTGGTAGTCGGTGCCGTCGAAGCGCCGGGCCACTCCGCCGGCCTCGCGCACGAGCAGGGTGCCGGGGGCGTGGTCCCAGGGCAGGGTGCGCCAGAACAGGACGAACTGCTGGGCACCGGTGAGGATGTCCAGGTACTCCCGGCCGGCGCAGTGCTGGCCGGGGAGCAGCTCGCCGATCCGTGCGCCACCCGCCTCAACGGCACGCCGGGCATCCGGCGGCAGGAACCGGGTCATCGCGGTGCCGCGCAGCGCGCCGGCCACCGGGGTGGGCCCGGCGGTCCGCACGGTCGTGCCGTCCAGCCGGGTGCCCGCACCGGCGCGGCACGCGGCCAGCGTCCCGTCCAGCGGGTCGTACACCCAGGAGGCGGCCGGCAGGCCGTCGGTCAGCAGGGCCACCATCAGCGCGAACGGCCGCCGGCCGGCGGCGAAGTTGGCGGTGCCGTCGACCGGGTCGACCAGCCAGACGTCGCCCGTGCCCCGCAGGTGGCGCAGCAGGTCCGGGTCCTCGGCGACCGCCTCCTCGCCGACCACGACCGAGCCGGGGCGCAGCTCGCGCAGCCGGGCGGAGATGAACTCCTCGGCCCGGCGGTCGGCGACCGTGACCAGCTCGCCGGGCGCCTTCTCGGCGATGTCCGCGTCGTCCAGTCGCCGGAACAGCGGCACCACGATCTCCGCCGCGGCCTCCTGCAGCAGCGCGCCGACGTCGTCCAGCAGCGGGTCAGCCACGCGGCGGCAGCTTGACCACGCTGACGAAGAACTCGTCGATCTGGCGGACCACCGAGATGAAGCGCTCGAAGTCCACCGGCTTGGTCACGTAGGCGTTGGCGTGCAGCTGGTAGCTGCGCAGGATGTCCTCGTCGGCCTGGGAGGTGGTGAGCACCACGACCGGGATCCGGCAGAGCTGCTCGTCCTTCTTGATCTCCTCCAGCACCTCCCGGCCGTCCCGCCGGGGCAGGTTCAGGTCGAGCAGGATCAGGTCGGGGGTCACCGCGTCCGCGTACTCGCCCTCGCGGCGCAGGTAGGCCAGCGCCTCGGCGCCGTCGGAGACGACCGTGAGGCGGTTGCGGAGCTTGTGCTCCTCGAACGCCTCCTGGGTCATCAGCACGTCGCCCGGGTCGTCCTCGACGAGGAGCACCTCGATCGGGCTCTTGCCGTCTGCCGGCGCGGTCATCCCACCGTCTCCCTCATGCCACCCGTAGTACCGTCTCCGGCTGCCCCCTCGGGCGTCTCCTCGCCCGCCGCCGGATCCGGCTGCCGGCCGACCGGCGCTGCCGCAAGGGTGTCATCCCCACCGTCGACGGTCGCCGCCGACTCCCCGGTCGACTCCTCACCGGCCACCGGCTCGGCCTCCGCCGCCGCCCGCGCCGCCTCGACGTCCTCGGGGAGCGCCGGCAGGGTGAACCGGATCGCGGTGCCCTCTTCGGTGCCGGTGTCCACCCAGACCCGGCCGCCGTGGTACTCCACGATCTTCTTGACGATCGCCAGGCCGATGCCGGTGCCCGGGTACGCGTCCTTGGAGTGCAGCCGCTGGAAGATGACGAAGATCTTGTCGGCGAACTCCGGCTCGATCCCGATGCCGTTGTCCTGGCAGGTGATCTCCCACTCGTCGTCGACCAGCCGCGCCGACACGTGCACGCGCGGCGGCACGTCCGGGCGGCGGAACTTGATCGAGTTGCTCACCAGGTTGGCCAGCAGGTTGGTCAGCAGCGGCTCCTCGCCGCGGATGACCGGCAGCTCGTCCCAGGTCAGTTCGGCGTCCGAGTACTGCCGGGCGGCCTCGGTCTGGCCGGCCACGTCGCCCATCACCTTGTTCAGGTCGACCTCGGTGAAGCCCGTGGTGAGCCGGCCGATCCGGGAGAAGGCCAGCAGGTCGTTGATCAGCCGCTGCATCCGCTGGGCGCCGTCCACGGCGAACGCGATGTACTGGTCGGCGCGCTCGTCGAGCTGGCCCGCGTACCGCCGCTGCAGGAGCTGGCAGAAGCTGGCCACCTTGCGCAGCGGCTCCTGCAGGTCGTGCGAGGCGACGTACGCGAACTGCTCCAGGTCACGGTTGGATCGGGTGAGCTCCTCGGCCTGCTTCTGGAGCTGGCTGTTGACCCACTCGATCCGCTCCCGGGCCTCGCGTACCTCGTCCAGCTCGCGGGCGATCTTCTGCCGCATCAGGTCGATGTCGTCGGCGAGCCGGCGGAACTCCGGCGGGCCGTCGCCCTCGATGTGGTGCCGGTAGTCCCCGGCGGCGACCTCCCGCACCTGGGCGACCAGGCCGGCCAGCGGCCGGATCAGGATCCGGTCCAGCGAGACCAGGCTGACCACGCCGGCCACCGCCACCACCAGGGCCGCGATGATCAGCAGCGCGACCAGCACGTTGCTGGTGGAGTTCACCTCCGCGGCGGTCTGCGCCCGGACGACGAGGATCGCCTCCTGGAGGCGGTCGACCGCGCCCCGGATGCCGTCGAACTGCTGCCGGGTCTGGTCGGTGATGAGGGCCTGGCCGGCGGTGGGGCCGCTGCGCTCGGTCGCGGTGATCACCGGCTGGGCGACGTTGGTCCGCCACTCCTCCGCGCGCCGCTCGACGGCCGCCAGCTCACGCAGCACGTCCGGGTAGTCGGCGGCCAGCTTCCGCATCTCGGCGGCGGTGTCGTGCTCCCGCTTCAGACCGTCCCCGTACGGGGCCAGGTCCTTGCGGTCGGCGTTCACCGCGTACCCGCGCACGGCGGTCTCCTGGTCGAGCAGGGCGCTCATCAGCTGCTGCGCCTGCACCCGCAGCGGGCCGGTCCGGAGCAGCACCGCGTCGATGTTCTGCCGGTTCTTGGCCGCGAGGACCGCCTCCGCCGCGGCCAGCCCGAGCAGCAGGACCAGCACCACGCCGAGCAGCGCGACCACCCGGCGGCGCAGGGTCCAGCCGCGCTGGTACGCCTTCACCGGCCACCACCCCGGGTGACCAGCAGCATGGCGACGTCGTCGGCGAGCGGGCCGCCGTTGAGCTGCTCGGCCCGGCCGACCAGCCAGGCGGGCAGCTCGGCCAGGGACACCGACCGGTTGGCCGGGTCGGCGAGCAGGCCGGTGAGGCCGGTGACGTCCAACCGGTCGTCACCGCTGCCCACCCGGCCCTCGATGAGGCCGTCGGTGTACATCAGCAGGGACCAGTCATCAGCGTCGAACTCCAGGTCGAAGGCGAGCGGCCGGCGGGGTCGTACGCCGAGCAGCAGACCGCCCCTGGCCGGCACCGGGGCGACCTTGCCGGCGCGGAGCAGCAGCGGCGGTGGATGACCGGCCAGCCGTACGGTCGCGCGGTTGGCCGCCAGGTCGAGCCGGGCGGTGGCGACGGTGGCGAAGATCTCCTGAAGCCGCCGCTCGCTCATCAGCACCTGCTCCAGGGCGGGCAGCACCTCGTCGTCCGGCACGCCGGCCAGGATCAGCGCCCGCCAGGCCACCCGGAGTTCGACACCGAGCGCCGCCTCGTCCACGCCGTGCCCGCAGACGTCCCCGACGATCAGGTCGATCCGGTCCGGCCGGGTCTGCACCACGTCGTAGAAGTCGCCGCCGATCAGCGCGGCGTGCCGGCCGGGGCGGTAGAAGGTGTGCACCGCCACCTGGTCGGTGGTCATCAGCGGCTGCGGCAGCAGGCCCCGCTCCAGGCGGGCGGACTCGGCCTGGCGCAGCTCCACCTCGCGCAACCGGCGGGCGTTCTCGTCGGCCCGCTTGCGTTCCACCGCGTAGCGCAGGGCGCGGGCCAGCAGCACGCCGTCGACCTGCCCCTTGACCAGGTAGTCCTGGGCGCCCTCGGCGACCGCGACGATGCCCAGGTGCTCGTCGGAGCGGCCGGTGAGCACGCAGACCGCGGCGCCGCTGGACATCTCCAGCACCTGGCGCAGCCCGTCGAGGCCCTGCGCGTCGGGCAGGCCGAGGTCGAGCAGGACGCAGTCGACGCCCATCACCCGCTGCCGGGCCTCGCTGAGGCTGGTGGCGACCAGCAGGTCGATCATGGAGTTGGTCTCGGCGAGCAGCTCGCCGACCAGGAAGGCATCGCCCTCGTCGTCCTCGACCAGCAGGACCCGGAGCCGCTCACCGGGCGGCAGGTTGGCGTGGAGCCCCGCACCGGCCTGTGGCACGACGGAGGAACCGGGCAGACCGGTCCCCCGGTGCGGCCGGGTCACCGCCGCGAGACGCGGGAGTTCGCTGGTGATGTCGGGCTCCTTCCGAGTGCCCTGCTGATCCTGTATCAGACAACGGTCGCACACAACACGAGCGCCGTCGGCACGGGCGGCACGAGCCCGCCCTCCTGGAAGAGCTATCGGGCGGACGACCGATGTTACGCCGCGACCAGGGGGCCGGCACGGAGCGCACCGGCCGGGCGGGGAGTGCCGCCGCGGGCCCCCGGGGGTGCAGGATGATGCCACCCCCGAACCACCCCGAGGAGTTCCCTGTGGGCGTACCCCCCACCCGCCCCGCCGACCGGGCGCTGGCCCGGCCGCGCCGCCGGCCGCTCGCCGCGGTCGTCGCGCTCGCCGCGCTGCTCGCCGTCGGTGCGGGCGTCCTGGTCGACCTGGCCACCCCGGCGCCGCGCCCGGCGGACGCGCCGGCGACCGACTTCAGCGCCCAGCGGGCGTACCGGAACGTCACGGCCATCGCGGCCCGGCCGCACGTGGCCGGCAGCGCCGCCAACGACCAGGTACGGGACCACCTCGTCAGCGTGCTGCGCGGGCTCGGCCTGGAGACCGAGGTGCAGGACACGGTGGCCCCGGAGGCCGGCCAGCTGAGCGGGGCGGCCGGCGGGGCGACGCTGGCCCGGGTGCGCAACGTGGTGGCCCGGCTCCCCGGCACCGACTCGACCGGGCGGGTCTTCCTGGTGGCCCACTACGACTCGGTGCAGTCCGGTCCGGGTGGCAACGACGACGCCGCCGGCACGGCCAGCATCCTGGAGGTGGCCCGGGCGCTGACCGCCGGACCGCGCCCCCGCAACGACATCGTCCTCGTGCTCACCGACGCCGAGGAGGCCTGCCTCTGCGGCGCCTCCGGGTTCGCCGCCGACCACCCGCTGGCCCGGGACGGCGGGGTGGTGCTCAACCTGGAGGCGCGCGGCTCCACCGGCCCGGTGATCATGTTCGAGACGTCTCGGAACAACGCGAAGCTGGTGGACGTCTTCGGCCGCGCCGCCCCGCACCCGGTGGGCACCTCGTTCGCGGTGGAGATCTACCGGGCGCTGCCCAACGACACCGACTTCACCGCGTTCCTCGACCACGGCTTCGTGGGCCTGAACTCGGCGTACATCGACGGTGGCGCGGTCTACCACACCCCGCTGGACACCCCCGCCGCGATGGACCGGGGCAGCCTCCAGATGCACGGCGACAACGCGCTCGGGCTGGCCCGCGAGTTCGGCCGGACCGACCTGCGCGACCTGCGCTCCGGCCACGACGCCACCTACTTCCCGGTGCCGGGCGGGCTGGTCCGCTACCCCGGCTGGCTCACCCTGCCGCTGGCCCTGCTCGCGCTCGTCGCCGTCGGGGCGCTCGGCTGGCTGCTGCGCCGGCGCGGCCGGGCCACCGCCGGGCAGCTCGCCGCGGGTACCGGCCTGGCCCTGGCGCCGATCGTGGTCGCCCCGCTGGGCGCCTGGCTGCTCTGGACCGCGATCACCGCGATCCGCCCGGGGTACGCGGAGCTGCTCGACCCGTACCGGCCGGTCTGGTACCGGCCCAGGCAGTTCACGATCACGGCCAGGGCCCTGTGGTGTCGTCTCGATGCAGGCATACGAACGAACCTCCGGACCCGAAGCTATGGGCCCCGCCCCGCCGGGCGGGTACGAAGTCGACATTCCCGCCCCGGCCGGCGCCCGCCGGCGTACCCTTCGCGCCTCCCGAGGCGTCCCCGCCGCGGTGGCGATCGGGCGGCGGCCCGCGTCGGGCGTGGCCCGGCCGGCGCGCGGGGATAGATTGGCCGGGTGCGTATCGCTCGTTTCGCTCATGCCAAGGGAATGTCGTTCGGGGTCGTCGAGGGCGAGCCGGAGGCCGGGCCGCAGGGCCTGACCATCGCCGAGATCGAGGGGCACCCGTTCGGCCAGATCCAGTTCTCCGGTGCCCGCTGGGCGCTCTCCGACGTCCGGCTGCTCTCGCCGATCCTGCCCAGCAAGGTGGTCTGCGTCGGGCGCAACTATGCCGAGCACGCCGCCGAGCACGGCAGCGAGGTGCCCAAGGAGCCGCTGCTCTTCCTCAAGCCCTCCACCTCGGTGATCGGTCCGCGGGACGCGATCCGGCTGCCCGCCTTCTCCCGGCAGGTCGAGCACGAGGCGGAGCTGGCCGTGGTGATCGGCGCCCCCGGCGCGCGCCGGGCCGACCGGGCCGCCGCCGAGCGGGCCATCTTCGGCTACACCTGCGCCAACGACGTCACCGCGCGGGACCTCCAGCGCTCCGACGGGCAGTGGACCCGGGCCAAGGGCTTCGACTCGTTCTGCCCGATCGGGCCGTGGATCACCACCGGGCTGGACGTCTCCGACCTGGAGATCCGCTGTGAGGTGGGTCGCAACCCGGAGGAGATGGAGGTACGCCAGCTCGGCCGGACCAAGGACATGGTCTTCGACGTGCCGGCCCTGGTGTCGTACATCTCCCACGTGATGACGTTGCTCCCCGGCGATGTGGTGCTGACCGGCACCCCGGCGGGGGTTAGTCCGCTCACCGACGGGGATACGGTCACCGTGCGGATCCAGGGGATCGGCGAACTCACCAACCCGGTGGTGCCGGTCGCCTGACGCGTCCGACGCCTCGTTTCCGCAGGTCACGTGCGGTTCGGGGGGTTGGATTTGGCCTGCCGGCACCGGGAGGGTAAAGTTCATTCCCGGCGCCGCAAGGGGCCAATGGGGTATGGGGTAATTGGCAGCCCGACTGATTCTGGTTCAGTTAGTCTAGGTTCGAGTCCTGGTACCCCAGCGCAACCGCGGATTCGCGAGAATCCCGGACGCTGGATTCTGGCGGAGTTCCGCTCCGCTCCTCCTGCGAGGAGCGGCAGATGATCTCTGATAGAGTGCAGCTTCCTCGCCCGTCGGGTGGGGAAGCACAAAGTTCTGGCCCCGTCGTCTAGCGGCCCAGGACGCCGCCCTCTCAAGGCGGTAGCGCCGGTTCGAATCCGGTCGGGGCTACAGCGCTGACAGCCCGTCCCACCTGGTGGGGCGGGCTGTTTCGTATCTGCGGACGGCCCGGCGCGCGGGCGTCCGAGGCCGCCCCGGCCCGTCCTCCCAGGCAGGATTGCGGGCGGCCGTGAGTGCCACCCCCGCTGGTCGGGCCAAAGGGCGGTGCCGATAGACTACTGCCGCACCGCTCGTCAGGGCGGTGAAGCAGGAAAAGTGCCTGGCCCCGTCGTCTAGCGGCCCAGGACGCCGCCCTCTCAAGGCGGTAGCGCCGGTTCGAATCCGGTCGGGGCTACCAACACCGAACGGCCCGTCTCGCCCCGCGAGACGGGCCGTTTCCTCGTCTCTCCCCGGCACCCGCCCAGCACGCCCCTCCCACCGGTCTCGCAGGCGATCAAGGGGTTCGCGTCTCGGAAGGCGGGATCCGTGACGCAAACCCCTTGATCGACGTGCCGGGATGCGGGGTGGCTGCGGAGGGCCGGGGGGTCAGAGGCCGGAGAGGCGTTGGCCGGCGCGGACGACGGCCATCGCGTGGCGTTCGCCGGGGCGGCGGCCGAGGCGCTCGATCGGGCCGGAGATGCTGATCGCGGCGATGACCCGGCCGGTGCGGTCGCGGATCGGCGCGGAGACGCTGGCCACACCGGCCTCCCGCTCGGCGACGCTCTGCGCCCAGCCGCGCCGGCGTACCTCGGCCAGGGTGCGGCCGGTGAACTTCGAGCGGGGCAGCAGCGGCATGACCGCCTCCGGGGGCTCCCAGGCCAGCAGGATCTGCGCCGCGGAACCGGCCGTCATCGGCAGCACCGAGCCGACCGGCACGGTGTCCCGCAGGCCGCTGGCCCGCTCGGCGGCGGCCACGCAGATGCGCTCGTCGGCCCGGCGCAGGTAGAGCTGGGCGCTCTCCCCGGTGGCGTCGCGGAGCGCGGCGAGCAGCGGCTCGGCCGCGGTCAGCAGCACGTCCGGCGCGGCGTTGGCCAGCTCCCCGAGTCGAGGACCCGGGCGCCAGCGCCCCTGGGTGTCCCGGACCAGCATCCGGTGGATCTCCAGCGCCTGTGCCAGCCGGTGCGCGGTGGCCCGGGGCAGCTTGGTGCGTTCAACGAGTTCGGCCAGGCTGGCGCCGTCGACACAGGCGGCCAGGATGACCACCGCCTTGTCGAGAACGCCGACACCGCTCATACTGTGTCCCACAAGCCGAAATTTACCTCCCAGAATTTAGGATGTCCAGATGGTGGGAGTCACTCAACCGAGGACCCTGGCCGAGAAGGTCTGGGACGCACACGTGGTCCGCTCCGCCGAGGGGGAGCCGGATCTGCTCTTCATCGACCTGCACCTGCTCCACGAGGTCACCAGCCCGCAGGCGTTCGACGGACTGCGCCTCGCCGGCCGGCGGGTGCGGCGGACCGACCTGACGATCGCGACCGAGGACCACAACACCCCGACCGGGTACGACGACCCGGCGTTCCGGTCCCGGCGCGGCGACCTGCTGACCATCGCGGACCCCACCTCCCGCACCCAGATCGAGACGTTGCGCCGCAACTGCGCCGAGTTCGGCGTACGGCTGCACCCGCTGGGCGACGAGAACCAGGGCATCGTGCACGTGATCGGCCCGCAGCTGGGCCTCACCCAGCCGGGCATGACCATCGTCTGCGGCGACTCGCACACCGCCACCCACGGCGCGTTCGGCGCGCTCGCCTTCGGCATCGGCACCAGTGAGGTGGAGCACGTGCTGGCCACCCAGACGCTGCCGCAGGCCCGCCCGAAGACCATGGCGGTGAACGTCGTCGGCGAGCTGGCTCCGGGCGTCACCGCCAAGGACCTGGTCCTCGCCCTGATCGCCCAGGTGGGCACCGGCGGCGGGCGCGGCCACATCGTGGAGTACCGGGGCGAGGCGATCCGGGACCTCTCCATGGAGGGCCGGATGACCATCGCCAACATGTCCATCGAGTGGGGCGCCAAGGCCGGCATGATCGCGCCGGACGAGACCACCTTCGCGTACCTGAAGGGGCGGCCGAACGCGCCGCAGGGGGCCGACTGGGACGCGGCGGTCGAGTACTGGCGGACCCTGCCCACCGACGCGGGCGCCACCTTCGACACCGAGGTGACGCTGGACGCCAGCCGGATCACCCCGTTCGTCACCTGGGGCACCAACCCCGGGCAGGGCGTGCCGCTGGGCGCGACCGTGCCGGACCCGGAGGAGTTCGTCACCGAGCCGGAGCGGGTCGCCGCCCGGCGGGCGCTGGAGTACATGGACCTCACCCCCGGCACGCCGCTGCGCGAGCTGGCCGTGGACGTGGTCTTCGTCGGGTCCTGCACCAACGGTCGGCTGGAGGACCTGCGGGCCGCCGCCGACGTGCTGCGCGGGCACCAGGTCGCCGACGGCGTACGCATGCTGGTGGTTCCCGGCTCGGCCGCGGTCCGGGAGGCCGCCGAGGCGGAGGGGCTGGACAAGGTCTTCACCGATGCCGGCGCCGAGTGGCGGTTCGCCGGCTGTTCCATGTGTCTCGGGATGAACCCCGACACGCTGCGGCCGGGCCAGCGTTCGGCCTCGACCTCCAACCGCAACTTCGAGGGCCGCCAGGGCCGGGGTGGCCGTACCCACCTGGTGTCCCCGCCGGTCGCCGCCGCCACCGCCGTGGTCGGCCGGCTGGCCGCCCCCGCCGACCTGTAGAAGGGCAGCCGAGAGATGGACAAGTTCACCACCCACACCGGCACCGCCGTGCCGCTGCGCCGGTCCAACGTGGACACCGATCAGATCATCCCCGCCTTGTACCTCAAGCGGGTGACCCGGACCGGTTTCGCCGACGGGCTCTTCAACGCGTGGCGGGAGGACCCGTCATTCGTTCTGAACGATCCCGCTCATTCGGGTGCGTCGATTCTCATCGCCGGGCCCGAGTTCGGTACCGGCTCCTCCCGGGAGCACGCGGTCTGGGCCCTGCGGGACTGGGGCTTCCGCGCCGTGATCTCTCCGCGCTTCGGTGACATCTTCCGGGGCAACGCCCTCAAGGAAGGGCTCCTTCCGGTTGAGCTGGAATTGAAAGCCGTGGAGGAACTCTGGGATCTCGTGCAATCCGACCCGACCACCCCGATCACCGTCGACCTCACTGCTCGCCAGGTCCACGCGCGGGATGCCACCTGGGCGTTCCCGCTCGACGACCACAGCCGTTGGCGGTTGATGGAGGGGTTGGATGACATTGGACTCACCCTCCGGCACGAGGCTGAGATCAGTGCCTACGAGGCGTCCCGGCCGTCGTTCCTGCCCTCGGTCGCCTAACCGTAGATAGCTTTTCGCCCCCACCGGCCCGGCCGGTGGGGGCGAATCCGTTACGACACAAGGGCTTTTTTCCACCGAATGTTTGTGTCCAGGCAGCACAGGGCATACCGTGCGCGCAGAATGGCTCGCGTCGAGTCAGTTGCACAATCGGGAGGAAGTCGTGAACAAGGCCGAGCTCATCGAGGCGCTCGCCGTTCGCCTGGGGGACCGGAAGACGGCGACGGCCGCGCTCGACGCGGTCCTCGCTGAGGTCCAGGCGGCGGTCACCAAGGGCGAGAAGGTGGCAATCACCGGATTCGGAGCATTCGAAAAGCGCGTCCGAGGCGCCCGAACAGCGCGTAACCCGCGGACCGGCGAGGCGGTGAAGGTCAAGAAGACCTCCGTCCCGACGTTCCGCCCGGGCGCCGGTTTCAAGGAGATGGTCGCCGGCGGCAAGGTGCCCAAGGCCACCGCCGCCGCCAAGAAGACCGCCGCGGCCGCCGCGGCCAAGACCACCGGGGCCAAGGCGACGGCCGCCAAGAAGACCGCCACGGCCGCCGCCGCCAAGAAGACCACGGCGGCGAAGGCCACCAAGACCACCGCCGCGACCAAGAAGGCCGCGCCGGCGAAGAAGGCCGCCCCGACCAAGACCGCCGCGGCGAAGAAGACCACGGCGGCCAAGAAGACGACGGCGGCCAAGACGACGGCGGCCAAGAAGACCACCGCCGCCAAGAAAACGACGGCCGCCAAGAAGGCGCCCGCCAAGAAGGCTCCGGCCAAGAAGGCCGCCACCCGGCGCTGACCGGACCCACGGCCTGGAAAGGGCGC
>NZ_JBSGJR010000044.1:0-22193 GCF_053605645.1 Micromonospora sp. NPDC003776 | reverse complement strand
TACAACCTCACACCCAAACCCGGTTTCGAGCGGTACACCATCCAGGTCGGCTGGAACCCGCACCCGCCCAGCGTGGCCACCACGGCCAACGCCAGACCCCCGATCAGGGGGCCTCGTGATGGTCTCCTCACCCGTTACCCTCCGGTCAACTCTGGTGACAGGACGGGTGAAGGCTAGGAACAACCGATACACGCCGGGCTATCTCTCAGCTACTTTTCAGCCGGCGTCGGCGGTGCGGGCGGTCAGCCCGCGAGGTCAAGCGACTTGATCACCACCAGCGCGAGCAGCAGCACCGCCAGCCCGACGAGCACCGCCATCTGCACCACGGTGCGCCGCTTCGCCGGGGCGTACGCCAGGCCGACGGCGGCGGCCCCACCGACCAGCAGGCCGCCCAGGTGGCCCTCCCACGAGGTCCAGCCGGCGGAGAGGACCATCCAGATCAGGAACGGGATGATCAGCCGGTTGGCGTCGATCGGGTGGTGGTGCAGCCGTCGGGTGAGGACGAAGTAGCAGCCGGCCAGCCCGTACACCGCGCCGGAGGCGCCGATGGCCGGCTGGTGCGGGTCGACGAGGAAGCCCAGGACCGTCCCGCCGACGGCGGAGAGCAGGTAGACCGCGAGGAACCGGGCCCCACCGAGGCGTTCCTCGACGACCCGGCCGAGCACCCACAGCCAGTAGAGGTTGAACACGATGTGCAGGATGCCGAGGACGCCCTCGGTGGGCAGCGAGTGCAGGAAGGCCGGGGTGATCAGCCGGTACCACTCGCCGTGCGCGATCCCGATCGGCCGCAGCCCGTCGTACGGGCCACCATCGTCGACGTACTGCTGGCCGGCATCGTCGACGAGCCCGGTGCCGAGGCTGTCGAACTGGCCGATGAGCGCCGGCCGGGCCAGTTCGGCCAGGTAGGCCAGCACGGTGAGCGCGACCAGCGCGTAGGTCACCACCGGCCGGCCGGTCACCCGGCCGCCGAACACCGTCCGCGCCTGGCGGACCGTGCGGTTGTCCTCGCGTACGCAGTCCGGGCAGCGGTGCCCCACCGGGGCCTCACGCATGCAGTCGGGGCAGATATGGCGGTCGCAGCGGGCGCAGCGCAGCAGCGTCTCCCGCTTCGGGTGCCGGTAGCAGGTGGTGGCGGCGGCCTCCGAAGGCTGGCCGGTGCTGATCGTGTCCATGGGCAGGCGGTCCCCGGGTCGTTCGTCGGCGGTGGTACCGGAAGGGCCCCCGGCCGCACGGCGACCGGGGGCTCTTCGGTGGACGGTCAGCGTAGCCGTCCGCGGCTGAGGTCAGTAACGGCTGAGATTCTGCACCGGGCACATCACGATGCGCGGGTTGGCCTCGGGCTTGAGCCAGGTGAGCACGCCGACCAGGTGGGAGTGCGACAGGCTCACACAGCCGGCGGTCGGGCCGGACGGGTTCGTGCTGAACTCGTGCAGGAAGATCCCGCTGCCCGCGTTCGGCACCGGCGTGGGCACGTTCGGGGGCATGTTGTAGGTGATCACGGCGAAGTGCGTGTAGGCGGGGGTCTCCTTCCACAGCGCCTCGCTGTAGCCGCCGGGATTGGTGCTGGTGTGCTGGAACGTGTTGTAGGCCGAGGAGTTCGGGTTCTCGTTCCACCAGTCGTTGGTGACCAGCTGGTGGTAGGGGTAGCGGACGCCCGGGTTGGCGGCGATGCCGTACATGGTCGTGCCGATGGCGTAGACGCCGGTCGGCGTGGTCGGAACCCCCTCGACGTGGTTGTCGCTGAAGCCGTTCTTACCGATCCGGGCGGGCAGCGCCGCGGAGACCGGCGTCCAGCGACCACGCACCTTCCCGTACGTCTCCAGCGTGGCGTAGGTGGTGCTGTAGCCGTCGCCGGTCACGATGATGACCTGCTGGGTGGACGGCGGCAGGCTCTTCAGGTAGGCGGCCTTGTTGCTCGGGACCGGGAACCAGCCGGGCTTGGTGTAGGCGCCGCCGAGGGTGCCGGTGGTGGCCGTGGCGTCCCGGGTGGTGGCCGCCGCGGGCGTCGCACCGGAGGCGATGACGGGGGCCGCGACGCCGGCCGCCGCACCGAGAATCAGAGATCTCCGCTTCATTCGGAAGATCCTCGCACCTCACGCGTTTCCGCACTGTCCCCTAAGGGATGAATTTTCGCGGTATCTGGGAGGGCCTGGGCGAGCTGGCGTATGAGGCGGGAAACGCCGGACGGGTCAGGACCGGGTCCGCAACTCCCCGGTCCTGACCCCCAGCCGTCCGGTGTGGTAGCGGTAATTCGCCGCGCGAGCGCGGCGGGCGTGGCACGCCGCCCACGCCGGGCTCAACACGGCGAGCCGGCCCGCATGCACTCAGCTCCACGGTGCCCAACTACCGGACTTCGGCGCGTCCCCGACTCACCCCGAAGAGCCGTGAACGCGGGCTCAGGTTAGGCAGCTTTCCGCAGGCCGAACAAGCCTTTGCCAGGCCGCGAGAATGTGATTGATACCAACGTTGAAATGCGGCATGTCGGCGTAACACGGTCAGCCGACCTGGCGCTGTTTGTCGTCGAGGCGATCACTCGGACGGGCCGGTCGCAGGCCGCCCGCGGCGGCCGCCCCGACCATCATCGCGACCGCCGCCAGGTGCAGCAGCCGCACCCCGCCCACCGCCGGATCGGTGGCCAGCGGCAGGGCCGGCAGCGCCAGGCCGCCCAACGCGATCACCGCGAGCGCCGCCCGCCAGAAGACCACCGGCCGGGCCACCGGCAGGGGTGGCCGCACCCCCTGAAAGATCTCACGTCGCCGCGCGGCGTGCACCGCCAGGGCGAGCACCACCACGCCGCCGCCCAGCGAGCCGAGCACGTCGGCGAACTGCCACCAGTACAGGCCCGTCGCCGCGTGGAAGTCGGCGATCCCGAGCAGCCGCGGCCAACGGTCGCTGTGGGTGATCCGGTCCCAGCCCACATGACTCGCCGCGCCGATCAGCGCCGAGCAGACCGTGACCTGCCAGGGATGGCGTACCGCGCCCAGCGCGGCGTGGTCCCGCCAGCCGAACAACCGCTGCCCGGGCAGGTGCACCGCCACCCCGGCGATCACCCGGCGCACCAGCCAGGCGTACGCGAGCGCGACCGGCAGGCACCACCAGAGCAGCCCGCCCACCGTGTGGGTCCGCCGGTCCGGCGACCACGAGACGCCGGTGAACAGGTACGTGACGTCCGGCGCCACCGCCCCGGTGGCCAGGGCGACCCCGTCGAACCAGCCCGGCCGCCACAGCTTCAGCGGCAGCACCGGCGCCAGGTGCGAAGGGAAGGTCAGCGGCACCTCCGGGACCCTACCGGCCGGTTCAGAAGTGCCGGGCCAGGTCGGGGAAGGCGGCCAACCGGATCACCCCCGCGTCGGTCGGGTCGAGCTCGTCGTCCTCCAGCACCCAGGTGTTCTCGTTGGGGATGAACACCGCGTTCATGCCGGCCGCCCGGGCGGGCAGGATGTCCGAGCGCGGGGAGTTGCCGATCATCCAGGCGGCGCCCGGGTCGAAGGCGTGCTCCCGGGCCAGCCACCGGTAGGTCTCCACGTTCTTCTCCGGCACGATGTGCGCGGCGCCGAAGTGGTGCAGCAGCCCACAGGCGTCCAGCTTGCGCTGCTGCTCCTCCCGGTCGCCCTTGGTGAGCAGCAGCAGCCGGTGCCGGGTGGCCAGCTCGTCCAGGGTCTGCGCGACCCCGGGCATCAGCTCCACCTGGTGGCCGATCAGCGCCGCCGCCAACTCCTCGATCTCGGCGCGTTCCCGCGCGGTCGCCGGCCGCTCCCGCAGCTTCTCCAGGCACTCGCCGAGGCTGCGCAGGAAGACCTTGCTGCCGTAGCCGTGCGCCACCGCGTTGGCCCGCTCGATGTCGTCCAGCACCGCCCGGATCTCGGTGCGGTCAAGCGTCGGATGGTCCAGCCAGGCGAGGAAGTCGTCGATCACCCGCTCGAAGACCACGTTGTTCTCCCAGAGCGTGTCGTCGGCGTCGAAGACGAGCACCGCCGCCTCCCGGCGCTGTGGCATCGTTACCCCTCCCGTGCTGGTGGACCGGGGCACGCTACCGCGCCCGGGCCGGCCGGGACACCCGGGTTTCCCGGTCAGCGGCGCAGGGTGAGGATGAGGTCCGCGACCAGGGCGGTCCAGCCCGTCTGGTGCCAGGCGCCCAGCCCGGCGCCGTTGTCGCCGTGGAAGTACTCCGGGAAGCAGAGCAGGTCACGCCAGTCCGGGTGGGTCTGGAACAGCTGCGCCGCCCCGTAGATCGGTCGCCGGCCCCAGCCGTCCCGGGTGAACAGGGCGATCAGCCGGGCCGACAGGTCGTCGGCGATCTCGTCCAGGGTGCGCTTCACCCCCGACCGGGTCGGGTACTCCACCTGCAGGTCGTCACCGAAGAAGGCGGCGTAGTCGCGCAGCGCGCTGATCAGCAGGAAGTTGGTCGGCATCCAGATCGGGCCACGCCAGTTGGAGTTGCCGCCGAACAGGCCGCTGGTCGACTCGGCCGGCTCGTACCCGACGCTGAACTCCTGGCCGCCGAGGGTCACCGTGAACGGCTTGTCCAGGTGCGCGCGGGAGAGGGTACGCAGGCCGTACTCGGAGAGGAACTCGTCGGTGTCCAGCATCCGGGCCAGCAGCCGGACCACCTGCTCCGGGCCGACCATGGACAGCAGCCGCTGCTGCCGGCCGTCCGGGCCCAGCCGGCGGGCGCCGATCACCTCGGCGTACTCCGGGCGGTTGGTGAGGAACCAGCGCAGCCGGGCGCCCAGCTCGGGCAGCCGCCGCAGGGTACGCGCGGTCAGCCGGGTCACCGCCGCCAGCGGCAGCAGCCCCACCACCGAGCGGACCTTCAGCGGCACCTGGGTGCCGTCGGCCAGCCGCAGCACGTCGTAGAAGAAGGCGTCCTCGGCGTCCCACAGCCCCTGGTCGTACGCCGCCGCGGCGATGTACGCGAAGTGCTCGAAGAACTTCGTCGCGGTGTCCACGTACGCCCGGTCGTGTTCGGCCAGCACGATCGCCATGTCCAGCAGGTTCAGCGCGTACATGGCCATCCAGCCGGTGCCGTCGGACTGCTCCAGCACCCCGGCCACCGGCAGCGCCGCCGAGCGGTCGAACGGGCCGACGTTGTCCAGCCCGAGGAAGCCACCCTCGAAGACGTTGTTCCCGCCGGTGTCCTTGCGGTTCACCCACCAGGTGAAGTTGAGCAGCAGCTTGTGCATCACCCGGGCCAGGAACTCGTGGTCCCGGGAGCCGTCGATCTCGAACACCTTCAGCGCCGCCCACGCGTGCACCGGCGGGTTCACGTCCCCGAACGCCCACTCGTACGCCGGGATCTGCCCGTTGGGGTGCAGGTACCACTCGCGCAGCAGGAGCAGCAGCTGCTCCTTGGCGAAGCCCGGGTCGACCCGGGCGATGGTGACGCAGTGGAACGCCAGGTCCCACGCCGCGTACCAGGGGTACTCCCACGGGTCCGGCATGGAGATCACGTCGAAGCTGTTCATGTGCCACCAGGCACTGTTGCGCCCGTGCCGGCGCCCGGCCGGCGGCGGCGCCGAACCCGGATCGCCGGCCAGCCACCGCTGCACGTCGAAGTGGTAGAACTGCTTGCCCCACATCAGCCCGGCGATGGCCTGCCGCGCCACCAGCGCCTCGTCCTCGGTCGCCGCGGCCGGGATGACGCTGGCGAAGAAGCGGTTCGCCTCGGCCCGCCGGGCCCACAGCACCGCGTCGAAGTCGTCCCCCAGGTCGGCCGGGGGCGGCGGGGCGCTCGCCGGCGGCGGGGCGGTGCGGGTCAGCCGCAGCCGGATCTGCCGCTGGCCACCGGCCGGCACGTCCAGCACGTAGTGCAGCGCGCCCTTGGTCCCCTCCCGGTCCGGGTTGACCGTCTCCGCGCCGTTGACCACGTGGTCGTTGATGCCGTCCTTCGGGTACGCCGAGCGCCCCGGCAGCCCCCACAGCCGCTCGGCGTTGGTGTCGTTGTCGCACAGCAGCGGGGTGGGCTCCCCGTCCCCCTCCAGCAGCAGCTGGCCCAGCACCCAGTGCTCGCCGACCAGCCGGGAACCCGCCCCGACCAGCTTCGGTACCCGGTCCCCGCCGGGCAGCCCCCACGCCCAGGTGTTGCGGAACCACAGGGTGGGCAGCACGTGCAGGGTCTCGTCCCGGTCCCCCCGGTTGGCGACGGTGATCAGGATGCACAGGTCCGTCGGCGACGCCTTCGCGTAGTCGACGGTCACCGCCCAGTACCGGTCGTCGTCGAAGATCCCCGTGTCGACCAGCTCGTACTCGGTGTCGTCCCGGCCGCGCAGCGCGTTGACCGCGACCAGCTCGTCGTACGGGAACGCCGCCTGCGGGTAGTGGTAGCGCCAACGCATCCACGAATGGGTGGGGGTGGAGTCCAGATACCACCAGTAATCCTTGGCGTCCTCCCCGTGGTTGCCGCCGTCGCCGCCGAGGCCGAACATCCGCTCCTTGAGGATCGGGTCGCGCCCGTTCCACAGCGCCAGGGCGAAGCAGAACGTCTGCCGGTCGTCGCAGACGCCCGCCATGCCGTCCTCGTTCCACCGGTAGGCTCGGGACCGCGCGTGATCGTGGGGGAAGTAATCCCACGCCGTGCCGTGTTCGCTGTAGTCCTCCCGTACCGTCCCCCACGCCCGCTCGGACAGATAGGGACCCCATGCGCGCCAGTCCTGCTCCCCGGCATCGGCCTGGGCGAGCCGGTGCCGCTCGGGGTCGGGGGTCGCGGAGGTCGGACGGTCGGTGATCATCCGCACATCTTCGACGCCGCCGGGGTACTTCTCCACAGCGGCCATTGTCGTCGTGAGGCGTCACACCTCGCTGCCGGTGGAGGAAAGTTGATCGACATCCGGTTCGGCCCGCAGGTCTGCGGCGACCTCGCCACCGCCTCGACCAGGGAGTGGCTGGTCACCGACGGCCGCGGCGGCTACGCCATGGGCACCGTCGCCGGGCTGCGCACCCGCCGCTACCACGGACTGCTGGTGGCGGCCGGACAAACCCCGGCGTCCCGCCGCGTGGGACTGGTCAGCCTCGACCCGGCGGTCACCCTGCCGTCCGGGCGGCAGGTCCGGCTCGGCGCCCACGAGTGGTCCACCGGCGTGGTCGACCCGCGCGGGTTCGAGCTGCTGGAGCGCTTCGACCTGACCGACGGGGTGCCCCGCTGGCGGTGGCGGATCGGCGACGTGGTCATCGAGCGGGAGATCGCCATGGCGTACGGCCGCTCCTGCGTGGCGGTCGTGCACCGGCTGGTCTCCGGCGGCCCGGTCCGGTTGGACCTCGCGGCGGCCTGCACCTGGCGGGACGCGCACGGCGAGCGGCGCGCCGACGGGCCCACCCCCCGGCTGGAGCCGGTGGCCGGCGGGGCGGTGATCGAGGGCGCGTTCCGGCTGGCCGGCCCGGACTGGACCCCCGAGGGGCAGTGGTGGCTGGGCGTACGCCACCGGGAGGAGGCGGCGCGCGGCCTCAACCCGGACGAGGACCTCTGGTACGCGGGCCGGTTCTCCGGCAACCTGGACGAGCCCGGCGCCACGGTGTCGGTGCTGGCCTGGGCGGACGACCTGGCCGAGGAGCCGGTTGCGGCGACCGCGCTGGTCGAGGCGGCCCGGCGGCGCAACCGGGCGGTGGTGGCCGCGGCCAAGCCGGACGACCCGGTGGAGGCCACCCTCGCCCTGGCCGCCGACGCGTTCGTGGTGCGCACCGGCACCGGGCCGGACGTGGTGGCCGGCTACCCCTGGTTCGGCGCCTGGTCCCGGGACACCATGACCTCCTACGAGGGGCTCTTCCTGTGCACCAACCGCTCCGAGGAGGGCCGGGAGCTGCTGCGGGCCTACGCGGCGACGCTGTCGGAGGGGATGCTGGCCAACACCGCCGACACCGGGCGGGTCGAGTACAACACGGTCGACGCGACGCTGTGGTTCCTGCACGCGGTGAGCCGGCACGTCACCGTCACCGGCGACACCGACCTCGGCGACGAGCTGCTGCCCGCGCTGCACGCCGTGGTGCAGGCGCACGTCGCCGGCACCCGCTACGGCATCGGCATGGACCCAGCCGACGGGCTGCTCACCCAGGGCGGCCCGCCCGACGTCGCGCTCACCTGGATGGACGCCCGGGTGTACGGGGTGCCAGTGACCCCCCGCACCGGCAAGCCGGTGGAGGTGAACGCGCTCTGGGTCAACGGGCTGGCCGCGCTCGCCGACCTCACCGAACTGGCCGGCCGGGACGCCACCGCGCTGCGCGGGTTGCACGCGAAGGCGGCCGCCTCCTTCCGGGAGCGCTTCCCCGCGCCGACCGGATGGCTGCACGACGTGGTGGACGCACCCGCCCCGGCGTACCCGCTCGGCGGCGCGCCCACCCACGACGACGACCTGCTGCGCCCCAACCAGCTGCTCGCCTGGTCGCTGCCGCACGCCCCCCTCGAACCGGACGAGGCGACCCTGCGCCGGGTGACCGAGGCGCTGTTCACCCCGCTCGGCCCGCGCAGCCTCGCCCCCGACTCCCCCGGCTTCACCGGCCGGCACCAGGGCGGGCCCGCCGAACGGGACTCCGGCTACCACCAGGGCACCGTCTGGCCCTGGCTGATCGGGCCGTTCGCCGACGCCCACCGCCGGGCCGGGCTGCCGGTCGAGGACCTGCTGGTCGGCCTCGAGGGGCACCTGACCGAATACGGCCTCGGCTCGGTCAGCGAGACCGCCGACGGGCTACCCCCACACACCGCCACCGGCTGCCCGTTCCAGGCCTGGTCGGTCGCCGAACTGCTGCGCGTACGCCGGGCCGGCCGGTAGCGCTTTACAGACCGGCAACCAGCGCGTCTCCGCTGGTTATCGACCGCTGGGCAGGATGGGCTGCGACCCCACGCATGGGACACGACTCAGAGGGGGCCGCGTGTCAGCTGAAGCCGACATCATCGACATCCAGCCCACCCGGCACCAACGGGTGCTGATCCTGTCCTGGGAATACCCACCCGTGCTCGTCGGCGGCCTCGGCCGCCACGTACACGCCCTCTCCGTCGCGCTGGCCGCCGCCGGCCACGAGGTCACCGTCGTCACCCGCCACGCCGAAGGCGCGCCCCTCGAGGAGTACGCCGACGGCGTACGCGTGCTACGCGCCGCCGAGGACCCCGTCCGGTTCCCCCTCGCCACCGGCTCGCTGCTGGCCTGGACCATGGCGTTCAACCACACCCTCACCCGGACCGCGCTGCGCGCCGCCGACTCCGGCGGCTACGACGTCATCCACGCCCACGACTGGCTCGTCGCGCACACCGCAGTCACCCTCGCCGAACACCTCGACCTGCCCCTGATCACCACCATCCACGCCACCGAGGCCGGCCGACACCAGGGCTGGCTGCCCGAGGAGATGAACCGCACCATCCACGGCGTCGAACACTGGCTCAGCAACGCCTCGGCCCGGGTGATCGCCTGCTCCGGCTACATGCGCGACCAAGTGGCCCGGCTGTTCGAGGTGCCCACCGCGCGGATCGACGTGGTGCCCAACGGGGTGGACGACCGGGCCTGGCAGGCCCGCCCCCGCGCGGTCGCCGCCGCCCGCGCCCGGCTCGCCGGGCCCGGCCCCCTCATCGGGTACGCCGGCCGGCTGGTCTACGAAAAGGGCGTACAGCACCTGGTGCACGCGGTGCCGCACCTGCGCGACCGGCACCCCGGGCTGCGCGTGGTGATCGCCGGGGACGGCCCGTACCGGGCGGAGCTCGTCGACCAGGCACAGCGGCTGCACCTCGACGAGACCGTACGGTTCACCGGCTTCCTCGACGCCACCCAACTCCCGGCCGTGCTCGGCGCCACCGACGCCACGGTGATCCCCAGCCTCTACGAGCCGTTCGGCATGATCGCACTGGAAGCGGCCGCCGCCGGGGCGCCGCTCGCCGTCGCCAGCACCGGCGGCCTGGCGGAGATCGTCGAACCCGGCGTCACCGGCGTCACCTTTCCGCACAGCGACCCGGACGCCCTGGCCGGCGCGGTCGACCGGCTACTCGGCGACGAAGTCTTCGCCCGACGGGTCGCGCGCCGCGCCCGCAGCATGGTCACCGAGCGGTACGGCTGGGCCACCATCGCCGCCCGCACCGCCGCCAGCTACGCCGCGGCCCGCCGCGAACACGACACCTTCCAGGCCCGCCGGGCCGCCGCCCGGCTGGCCGATGGCCGACCGACCATCGCCATCCCGGACGGAAATCTGCTGGCCGGCGCCGCGAGCTGAGCCACGCCGGCACAGCTTCCGGCCGGCCCACTCCACCCCCTCGGCCGGCTGACCACCCGCCGTCTCATCACCGACAGAAATGTCCGACCCGCCGGTACGCACCGACATACTTCCTGGTGATCCGGCGCTGCCCGGCGGACCGCTGCCGAGCGCTTCCCCAGTGGACCGTCCGGGTGATGCCCCACGATTCGAAGGCTTGACTACAGTGACGTAGTTTTGTCGATCAAGATCTCTGGGGAAGGGCGAGTCGACATGATGGGACCGTCCCACGCGCTCTCCGGCGCGGCGGTGTGGCTGACCGGCTCCTGGGCACTGGACCAGTTCGCCGACTACCACCAGACCCCGCTGGCCCTCGCCGTGGGCACCGCGGTCTGCGCGGGCGGGGCGCTCTTCCCCGACCTCGACCTGTCCGGCAAGGTGACCCGCAACCAGGGCGGCGCCACCGTGGCCCGCACCTTCGGCGTGTTCAGCCTCTTCATCGCCGAGGTGATGGAGAAGATCTCCCTCGGCGTCTACTACGCCACCAAACTGAGCAAGGACCCGCGCCGCAACAACGGCCACCGCACGCTGACCCACACCATCCCGTTCACCCTCCTGGTCGGCTGGGGCACCACCGCGCTCTGCGCCCACTTCGGCAAGTGGGCGGTGGTCAGCATCCTGTTCTTCATGATCGGGCTGGCGCTGCGCGGACTCTTCGACGAGTGGGCCGAGCGGGCCGGCTGGGTGATCGTCACCCTGGCCTCGGCCGCCGCCGCCTGGTTCACCTTCGCCAACCTCCCCGGCGACCGCGGCTACCCGCTGATCGGCACCGCCGTCGGGGTGGGCTGCTTCGTACACATCCTCGGCGACATGATCACCCGGGCCGGCGTGCCGATCCTCTGGCCCATCCCCATCAAGCGGCGCATGTGGACGATGGTCGGCCTGCCCAACAGCATCGCCCTGCGTACCGGGAGCAAGGCCGAGACGGTCGTGCTGCGGGTGGCGATGACCATCCTCGCGGTGCTCGCCGCGGTGGGCCTGGTCGCGCCGTCGGTGCTGCACCGGTTCAACATCGAAGTTTGACGGGACTATCCGGCTCGCCGACACACTTGCAAGCGGGTGAGATCAGCCAGACGGTACGTTGTGAACGTGAAGCTGGTCGTGCAGGTCAGGCTTTTTCCCGATGGCGGCCAGGAAGCAGCCTTGCAGGACACATTGAGCCTATGCAATGCCGCCGCGAATGTCGCTTCTGCTGACGGACATCGGGCGCGGGTGTTCGCCAAGCAGTCGCTGCAGCGGCTCACCTACCACCGGCTTAAGGACATGGGGTTGTCCGCCCAGCCGGCGATCCACGTCGCCCGTAAGGTCGCGGGAGCGTACGCCACCCTGACCGCGAACATCCGTGCCGGCAACCTCGGCAAGCCGGGATCGAAGCGCCGCCGCAAGGCCGAGGCGAAGCCAATCAGGTTCCGTCGGGACGCCGCCCAGCCGTTCGACGACCGCTGCCTGTCCTGGCAGATGGCGTCCCGCACGATCTCGATCTGGACGACGGCGGGCCGACAGGCAGGCATCCGCTTCGGCTGCTCAGAGGCGCAGTACGCGGTGCTGGCCGCCCACCGCAAGGGCGAGTCCGACCTGGTACACCGCGACGGCAAGTGGTTCCTCTACGCCACGTGCGACATCCCTGACGTCGAGGTGAAAGAGCCTGACGGGTTCCTCGGCGTCGACCTGGGCATCGCGAACATCGCCACCACCAACGACGGCACCCGACACAGCGGCAAGGGCCTGAACCAGGTGCGCCACCGTAACCAGCGCCTACGGGCCAAACTCCAGCGCATCGGCACCAAATCGGCCAAGCGGCTACTGAAAACCCGCCGCCGCAAAGAAGCCCGGTTCGCCGCCGACACCAACCATCGCATCGCCAAGCAGATCGTGACCGAGGCCGAACGCACCGGCCGCGGCATCGCCCTGGAAAACCTCACGGGCATCCGCGACCGGGTACGGCTCCGACGGCCCCAGCGGGTCACACTGCACACGTGGGCCTTCCACCAACTCGGCCAGTTCATCGCCTACAAAGCGACACGGACCGGAGTAGCGCTCGCTCACGTCGACCCGGCATACACCTCGCAGGGCTGCTCCGCCTGCGGGCACATCGCCAAAGCCAACCGCCCCAACCAATCCACCTTCCGATGCACGTCGTGCGGCTTCGCTGAGCACGCCGACGTGAACGCAGCCCGCAACATCGCCACACGCGGTGCCGCGGACTGGGCAGCCGTCAGCCTGCCGAACGCGGCGTAAACGATGCAGCCAGCACCGAACAACGACCCGCAAGCTCAGCCCGTCAGGGCCAAGTCGCTGACCATTGAGGTGTGAACGCATGATACGACCGCCGGCCGACTCAGCCGATATGCCGGCCCGCCCTTCTCCCGTGCCGGCTAAACGCGCCCGTCCGCCGGCCGAGGACGCGGCGGTGCCCGGGTTCTGGCAGGGGCTCGGCCTGCCGGGGCTCGCCGACGTGCACACGCACTTCTTGCCGCCCCGGCTGCTGCGGCGGGTGTGGGCGTACTTCGACGCGGCGGGGCCGCTGGTCGGCCGGGAGTGGCCGATCCGGTACCGGTGGGACGACGAGGCGCGGGTGGCGCACCTGCGCCAGCTCGGCGTGCGGGTGTTCACCGCGCTGGCGTACCCGCACCGGCCGGGGATGGCGGCGGCGTTGAACCGGTGGACGCTGGATTTCGCCGCGCGCACCCCGGGCTGCCTGGCCTCGGCGACCTTCTTCCCGGAGCCCGGGGCGGCCGGCTACGTCACGGACGCCCTCGACGCCGGGGCGCGGGTATTCAAGGTGCACTTCCAGGTGGGCGGCTTCCCCCCGACCGACCCGGCGCTGGACGCCGTCTGGGGGCTGCTGGCCGAGGCCGGCGTGCCCGTGGTGGTGCACGCCGGGCACGCCCCGGTGGGCACCGCGCACACCGGGCCGGCCCCGTTCGCCGCGCTGCTGGCCCGGCATCCCCGGCTGGCCGCGATCGTGGCGCACCTGGGCGCTCCCGACTATGCCGCCTTCCTCGACCTGGCCGGCGCGTACGAGCGGGTGCGGCTGGACACGACGATGGTGTTCACCTCGTTCTTCGACCAGGCGACGCCGTTCCCGGCGGCGGAGTTGCCCCGGCTGCGGGAGCTGGGCCTGGCCGGCAAGGTGCTGCTGGGCAGCGACTTCCCGAACATCCCGTACCCGTACGCGGAGCAGTTGACCGGGTTGGCCGGGCTGGACCTCGGCGACGACTGGCTGCGGGCGGTGTGCTGGGGCAACGCTGCGGCGCTGTTCGGCCTGTCGCCGGCCTGAGCGCGTGATGGTTACGCGGTAGGTTGCACAGTCATGGCCACGAGCGCGGACGTCCGTGACGAACTCGCCGGCCTTGCCGACCCGCGCCGGGCGGAGGGAGTGCGCCGGTTGCTGCAGATGGTTCCGGGCGGGTACGGCGAGGGTGACCGGGCCATCGGCGTGTCCGTGCCGGAACAGCGGATGGTGGCTGGCCGGTACTGGCGCGATCTCTCCCTGGCCGAGACGGCGATGCTGCTGAAGAGCGCGGTGCACGAGGAGAGGCTGACCTCGCTTTTCATCCTGGTGCGAAAGTTCACCAAGGGGGACGAGGAGGAACGGGGCAGGATCTTCCGCATCGTCCTGGCCAACACCGAGCGCATCAACAACTGGGACCTGGTGGACTCATCCGCGCCGTACATGGTCGGCCCATGGCTGATTGACAAGGACCGGAGCGTCTTGGATCGGTTGGCCGAATCGAGTCTGGTGTGGGATCGGCGAATCGCCGTGATGGCGACTTTCGCCTTCATCAAGGCCGGCGACTTCCAGTGGACCTTTCGGCTTAGCGAACGGCTCCTGCGCGACCCGCACGACCTTGTGCACAAGGCGGTGGGCTGGATGCTGCGCGAGGTGGGCAACCGCGACAGAGCGGCGGAGGAGGAGTTCCTGGCCGGGCGCTACCGGGCCATGCCACGGGTCATGCTGCGGTACGCGATCGAGAGGTTCGAACCGCAACGACGTAGGGAGTACCTGTCCGGTGTGGTCTAGTCGAGCTCTTCGGCCCAGCGGGCGAGCAGTTCCAGCACCGGTCTGCGTCCGGCGAACATGGCCGACTCGTCGCGCCGGTCGTAGGTCTGGCCGGTGGCGCCGCCGGCCCGGTTGAGCATCACCGGCGCGAGCCAGAAGTACTTGGCTGCGCCGGTGAGGCGGACCGCGCGGGCGGCCAGCGCCGGGTCGATCGCGCCGCGCAACCCGTCGACGTAGCCGGCGAGCACGGCGTCGGCGACCTCGGGCAGGAGCGCGACGTCGACGAGGCCGTCGAAGAAGGTGTCCAGCACCAGGTTTGCCGCGTCCTCGCCGATCGGTCCGGGTCCGACGAAGGACCAGTCCAGCAGCACCGGGCCACCGTCGGCGAGCACCAGGTTGGGCGGCCAGACGTCGTGGTGGCAGAGCGTACGCGGTAGCCGGTCGGTGGCAGCCAGCACCGCGTGCCGCCGCTCCCAGAGCCGACGCAGCCGCGCCCGGAGCGGGCTCGGCCAACTCGCCGCCGCGACGGGATGGTCCCACGGCACCGGCTCGGTCACCGGCCGGCTGAGCGTGTAGTCGCGCAGCCAGTCCCGGGCCAGCCAGCCGTACCGGGGCAGTTCGCCGGCCCGGTCCAGCCACTCGGCGTGCGCGGCGCCGAGCCGGCGGGCCGTCTCGGCGAAGTCGTCGGCCGTACCGGCGGTGCCGGGCCGACCGGGCACGTCGGCGAGCCAGAGCGCGACGCTCCCGTCCGGCCGCTCCTCGATCGCGAGGGGTTGCGGCGCGGCCAGGCCGGCCCCGGCCCAGCCGGTGGCGGCCAGCCCGCTCTGGTACGCCTCGACCTCCCGCCGCCAGTAGTTCCAGTGACCGGGGTCGGCGCTCGCCGCCCAGTGCGCCGGACCGGTGCCGCCTGCGGGCGGCGTGATCAGCTTGAGCACGGCCGGTCGGCGGTCCCGGCGGATCCGCCAGATGCCGCCGGTCACCCCGTTGAGCGGGTTGTGGGTCAGCGGGTGCGCGGGCACCTCGGCGGGAACGAGGTCGAGCGGCGGGCGGGTCATCGCGCCGAGCGTACCGGCCGGGCCGCCACCGGAGGTGCCGCCGCCGGGCGGCGGTCGCGGAGCGGGATCAGCCATGGGCCGGCGAGGAGCCCGACGGCGATCTGGGCGGCCCCCGCGACGACCAGTGTCGGGGCTTCTTGATGTATTTCGCGACACGGACTGCCTTGAGGTCCGGAGCCAGACCATGGGCGAGCCATGGGTTCTGCGTCGCAACCTCACCATGCGCCGCAGGTGTCAAGGGACATCACCGGCTGTGCCGGCGGCGAACGGCAGGCCGCGCCAGCATCAGACATGCGTGCGGTCGGCGCGTTCGGGAACCGCGAACCGCTCCGGCGCCGCCTGTGCCAGGTAGCGCCAGCTCGCGAGCGCCGCGAGCAGCGAGATCGCGGCGCCGGTGCCGATTGCGACCCTGGCGCCGTAGGTCTGCGACATCCACCCGATGAATGGCCCGCTAATGGGTGAGGTGCCGTTGATCGCCATGATCAGCAGTGAGACCACCCGGCCGCGCACCACCGCTTCAGACTCCAGCTGGACGAGCGAGGTCGCCAGCGCACGGAACGTGGTGGCGACAGCCCCGAGCACGAACATCGCCACCAGCGCCGTCCACGTCGAGGGTGCCAGCGAGACGACTCCCAGTGCCGCCGCGAACGCTGTCGCCGCACCTAGGAACGTCCGCGGCGCCGCGACCAGGATCCCGGCGAGGGACAGGCTGCCGGCGATCGCGCCCGCACCCATCGCGGCGAAGAAGTAGCCGATCATCGCGGCGTCCGGGGAGAACTGCCGAGCCAGCAACGGCACCGCGGTGTTCCACTCGTAGGCGACAAGACCAGTGACAGTCATCAGCACCAAGGCCGTCGCGATCACCGGCGTACGACGGGCGTAGTCGACGCCCTCCCGCAGCGCGCCGCGTTCCTTCGTGCGGATGTCGCGCGGCTGGATCTCGTCGGGTCGGATCCGGGTGAGAGCCACGATCATGACGAGGAAGGAGAAGACGTTGAAGAGGAAGGTCACCGCAGGGCCGGCCGAGCCGATCGCCACGCCTGCCGCGGCCGGCCCGAGCACCTTGCCCGCGTTGAACATGGTCGCGTTCAGCGAGACCGCGTTGGTGACGTCCTCCCTCGGGACAATGTCGGCGGCGAAGGTGTGGCGCACCGGCTTGTCGAAGGCCTCGACGATGCCGATCAGCACAGCGAGCAGCATGATCGCGGGGACGGCGGCCCGGTCGAGCAGCACCAGGACACCCATGGCCGCCGCCGGCACCGCGGCCGCCCAATTGGTACAGAGCAGCATCAGTCGCCGATCGATCCGGTCGGCGATGATCCCGGCCCACGGCGTCAGGAAGAGGGTCGGGGCCTGCTGCAGGCCGACGGTGACCCCGAGCAGGGTGCCCGACCCGGTGAGTTCGAGGACCAGCCAGGCCTGGGCGACCTTCTGCGCCCAGGTCCCGACCGTCGAGACGATCTGGCCGGTGAAGTACAGCCGGTAGGCCCGGTGCCGCATGGACCTGAACGTCGCCGACAGGTATCCGCTCACCGCGCAGCACCGAGCTTGGCCAGCGCACCGACGGCGTCGAAGAGCCGGTCGGCCTCGGCCGGGTCTAGCTCGGCCACCCGGTTGCGCAGGTAGTCGTTCGACCGCTCGGCGAGGCGGACCAGCAGACGGCGGCCGGCGTCGGTGATCGCGACGATGCTGCTGCGCGCGTCGAGGTCGTCGACGGTGCGGCTGACCAGGCCCCTGCTCTCCAGCGTCCCTACCAGGCGGGTGACGGTCGACTTGCCGATCTGCTCGCGTCGGCCGAGCTCGCCGAGCCGGAAGGGCCCGTGCCGATCCAGCGCGAAGAGCGCCGAGAACTGCGACGGGGTGACCTCGCCGGTCCCGGCGCTCTTGCGCAGCTTGCGCTCGAGCCGGACGACCGCGAGACGGAGAGCGTCGACCTCGTCGGGTCCGTGCGATGCCATGGCGCGATAGTACGCACTGCGTACTATCTACGTTCATCGGTCTCATGGTTTAATGGTCTGACCATCACGAGGAGCGCGCATGACGGATCCCGGAGTCCTGATCGTCGGAGCCAGCCAGGCTGGCGCCCAGCTCGCCGCGTCGCTGCGCGAGTTAGGAGCGACGTGTCCCATCACGCTGGTGGGCGCGGAGGAGCACCTCCCCTACCAGCGCCCGCCACTGTCGAAGTCCTACCTGTCGGGCAAGGCCGAGGCGGAGTCGCTCCTGCTCCGTTCGGCGGACTACTACGCCGACCACGGCATCGGCGTCGTCACAGGCGAGTGGATCGACCGCGTCGATCTCGGCGCGTCCGGGGGTCGTGCGGTCAGTGCGACGGGCCGGACCTTCGACTTCGACCAGCTCGCCCTCACGGTCGGAGGCACGCCGCGCCGGCTCGACGTTCCGGGCGCCGACCTCGGCAACGTGTTCTACCTGCGCGACCTCTCCGACGCCGCGGCGCTGCGCGCCAGCCTCGACGACGCGCGACGAGTCGTCGTCGTCGGCGGCGGCTTCGTCGGACTGGAGGTCGCGGCCGTCGCCAACAGCCTCGGCAAGGAGGTGGTCGTCGTCGAGGCCCTCGAGCGGCTGATGGCGCGCGCGGTCGCCCCGGTGGTCTCGCAGTTCTACCTCGACGCGCACGAGCAGCGCGGCGTACGGGTCCTCCTCGACACCGGCGTCGTCGGGTTCCTCGGCTCCGGCACCGTCTCCTCCGTCGAGCTCTCCGACGGGACCAGCCTCCCCGCCGACGTCGTGCTGGTCGGTATCGGCCTCGTCGCGCACACCGCGCTGGCCGAGCAGCTGGGCCTCGAGGTGTCATCGGGCGGCATCGTCATCGACGCCCATGCCCGCACGAGCATGCCCGGGGTCGTGGCCGCCGGTGACTGCACCGCGCTGCGAGCAGAGAACGGGCTGCTGCGCATCGAGTCCGTCGCCAACGCGATCGCCCAGGGCCGTGCCGCCGCGGCGACCCTCGTCGGCGTCCATGACCCGCTGTCCGTCGTCCCGTGGTTCTGGTCGGACCAGGGCGACATCAAGCTCCAAATCGCCGGCCTGAGCTCCGGTTACGACGACGTGGTGCTGCGCGGCGAGCCGGAAAGCCAGCAGTTCTCCGCCCTGTACTACCGCGGCGACCGGCTCATCGCCATCGACTCGATAAACGCGCCCCGCGACTACATGGCCGTCCGCAAGATCCTCGAGAGCGGCGCCTCCGTGCCGCGCACGGTCGCCGCAGACCTCGACGTTCAGCTCAAGACGCTGATTCCCGCCCGGCGCTGAACCTCCTGAGACATCCGCCGTGACCAGCCACTCGGGTCGACCGCTCTGATGGGAGATGAGCTGCGCGCCGCCGCTGCGACCACGAAAGGAGGAAGAGGATGAGTGTCGGAATGATCGGGCTCGGCGCGATGGGGCTGCCGATGTCGAGGAACATGGTCCTGCGCGGGCAGGACGTCGTCGGCTTCGACCTGGCGCCGGAACGAGTGCTCACCGCCGCCGAGGTCGGCGTCACGTCCGCCGGATCGCTCGAGGCGCTGATGGCCGCGTGCGACGTCGTGCTGGCGTGCCTTCCCACCGATGAGTCGATGGTCGCGTTGGTGCACGACCTGTGCCCGTACGCTCGGGCCCGGTCAGCTCTTGGTGGTCACCGGCACTCACAGCCTGGCGGTGATGTCGACCGTGGATCGGCTGTTCCACACCGCCGGGGCGAGTGTGGTCGACGCCCCGGTCGTCTTCGGCGGACCCAACGCCGACAACGGGACGCTTGTGTCGTTGCTCGGCGGCACTGAGGCCGACGTCGAGCGGGCCCGGCCGGTCGTCATGGGCTACAGCAAGGACGCCGAGCACGTCGGAGCGCTGGGCGCTGGTCAGATCGCGAAGGCGTGCAACAACTACCTCCACTGGGTTCACTCGGCCTCCAACGTCGGGGCCCTGGCGCTGGCCAAGCGCTACGGGTGGACGCCGAGAAGATGCGCGAGGTGCTGCTGAAGTCACCCGGCGACAACGGCACCCTGCGCAACTTCGACCGCTACCGGTTCACCTGGCACGAGAACGACATGGACCTCGTCCTGGATCTCGCCCAGGACGGCGACCTGATTCTGCCGATGGCCGCACTGACCGACCAACTGGTCAGGTCGATCACCCAGGGCGAGGTCGTTCGATTGCTCGGCGAGGAGTCGTGCGTCTACCTCGGCCAGACGGTCGCGGCACGCGAGGCGGGACTGGATGACTGAACCAGACCCGACGGAGGCCTCGCTGCGCCGCGGCATCGCCGCCTGCAGCCGGCTGCTCGCTCGACTCCGGCCGCCTGCTCGTTCTGGACTACGACGGCAACGTGCTGGAGAGCGACGGCAAGCCCGCCCTCTGAGCTCTTCATCCACGCCGAGATCCGTGCGCGCCCGGAGGCGCAGTCGGTCGCCCACTTCCATCACGACCCGACCACGATCTTCGCGGCGGTGCCGACCTGTCCGCTGGTCCCGGTCAAGAACCACTTCGCCCGCTGGGTCGGCGGCATCCCGGTGCACCACGACTCCTCGCACATCGACGACCCCGCCAAGGGCGAGCAGGTCGTGGCGACCCTCGACGGCCGGGACGCCCTGCTGCTGCGCGGCCGTGGACAGGTGCTGGTCGCCGAGAGCGTCCGCGCGGTCTTCACCGACGCGGTGCACCTGGCCGAGAACGCCGGAGCGCTCACCCTTGCCACCCAGCTCGGCGCGGTCGAGCCGCTGACCCATGCCGAGCTGGACCACTTCCTGGAGACGTTCGACCGGCCGAAGCACGTCGAGAAGCTGTGGAAGTACTACGCCCAGGTCGCTGCCGCGCGGGGCGTGATCCCCGCCGAGTGGATCTGACTGGATCCGCCGCCTTCGAAGGCGGGCGAGGAGTGGGCTCCTCGCTCAGGCGAGGCTGAAGGACCTGGTTAAGGGATCGTCAGTGATCGTTGGTCGGTCGTGGGTGTCGGTGTCTTCTGGTTTGATGCGGGGCGGTGGGGGGTCTGCGCCGGCGGTGAGTGTTGCCGTGTGGCGGTGCTGGCAGGTTGGCCGGGTCTGGGTGTGGTGAGGTTGGTGGCGGGTGAGTCGGATGGTGTCGCTGGCTGAGGGCGAGGCTTCCCGCACCGCCTGCGTCCGGGCTTTTGTGCGCGCCGGTGTGGATGAGAAAACCGGGCAGGTCCTGTCCCAGGCTGTGGTGGCCGAGCGTGTCGGCTGGTGTGCCGATCTGGTGGCGGGCATGGTGGGCGCCCTGATCAGCGATCACTGGAACGCCGCGGATGTGCGGGTTTTGGCCTGCGGTGTGGACGCGGGTGGGCGGAGGTTGCCGTCGAGCGCGTGGATGGCGTTGCGGCGGCTGGGTTGGACCGTCACCGTCCCGGAGGGTGTGAGGGTTAATGATCGGATCGTGCGGATGGCGCAGGAGCAGGCCGGGCGTGCGCTGCGGTCGGTGACGTGGCGTGCCGATGTGACCGCCGGAGTCCTCGCGACCTGGCCGGCCGATCCGGGTAAGCGCACTCCGCAGGAGTGGGAGCAGGTGCGGGAGGCGATCCCTGGCGGGAAGGATCTGCCGGCCAACGTCGTCAAGGCGCGTACCCGGCAGGTGGCCAGGTTCCTCAACGCCACCGGTCGCCTGCCGGTGGATGTGTTTGAACTGGAAGGCCCGCCGCGGGTGCCGCGGATGTTGTTGCTGGCCGCGTGTGACCGGCAGCAGGCCACGATCGAACGCGGCGACACCGACCCGGGCAGGGTGCTGCTGCGCCTGCAGTTGCCGACGCGGCCGGATCCGCGGGGGTATCGGGACTGGACGTGGGTGGCCTGCCCGATCAGCCTGCCGCCCACCGTCCCGGCGGACGCGGTGCTGCACCTGCCCACCCTGCAGATGGCCGGCCGGCAGGTCCGCGCCGATCTGGCCTACACCCACGCCGTGCCAGCAGCCCGGCGCACCGGGCACACGGTGGCGCTCGGGGTGGACTGGGGCCTGAACACCCTGCTGAGCGCGGGGGCCCTGCGACGGCAAGCCGACGGCCGGATCACGGCGTTGGGCGCGGGTGGCCAGTTCCGGGCCGCCGGAGTGCTCGCCAAGCAGCATCGCCTTCGCCGCCTGTCAGAGCGGCTGCACGCGAAGGTCGATCACTATCAGCGGCTCATCGGCGTCGACCGGCAGCATCGCCTCGTGGGCAAGCTTGCCGTGCTGCGTGACGAGATCCGGCACGTGTCCGAACGCCGCCAGAACCTGAACGCCGCGCTCGCGTGGGCCGCCGCCCGCTGGGCCGTGGATCAGGCGATCGCCGCGGGCGCGACAGTGATCTACGTGGAAGACCTGCGGTCGATGGAAGCCCAGGGGATGGGCGGCAGCATGAACACGCGCCTGTCCCAGCAGGTGCGCGGGAAGATCGTCGACCGGATGCGGCACCTCGCCGCCGAGCAGGGTATCGCCGTCGTCGGCGTCCCCGCCCGCAACACCTCGAAACATTGTCCGCAGTGCCTGACCCCGCTACGGCACCGCAAGGCCCCCGACCAGCCCACTGCCCCGGGCTGGAAGTGGGCCATCTGCCCCAACGTTCAAGGGTGCGGCTGGCAGGGCGACCGCGACCACGGCGCCTGGCTGCGCATTGCCGCCCGCGGCCTCACCCACCAGGCGAGGACCGTCACCGACCGCGGCAGCGGTGCCATGGCGATCCGGACCGTGCTGGACACCCTCGAAGCCGCCGCCGTCGTCACCCCCACGGTCAAGGTCAGCCGCGTGGACCGGTCGAAGACCGGCCCCACCCGGCATCAGCTACCACGCCCCGCGCCCAGGCGACGCAGGGCACCCTCCCCCACCCGGCCCCACCATGGCCGGGCGGGCAAGCGTCCGGAGGGACACGCACCAACGGACCGGCCCAGGCTGCCCCGCGCAGCCCACCGGCACCAGGACGTGAACACGATCAG
>NZ_JBSGJR010000043.1:0-22338 GCF_053605645.1 Micromonospora sp. NPDC003776 | reverse complement strand
GCCGGCCGCCGCCTGGACCACGTCATGGGTGTACGCACGCAGCGTCGCGTCCGGCGCCGGCTCGCTGTCGCCGTGCCCGCGCAGGCTCACCGCGTACGCCGGAAAGCCGCGCGAGGCGGCGTGCTCCAGCCAGTGCTCGGCGAACGCCCACGCCCCGTGCCCGAAGCCCGGCACGAAGAGCACCGGCGGTTTCGCCTGCTCCAGCTCGGGCACCGCGGCCAGCAGCTCCCGGCGGGCCGGGCGCTCCGGCCGGGCCCACTCCCACGCCCGGACGACCCGGACCCGTTCCGCGGTCACCGGGCCGGCCTTCCGCTCGCGGCGGTCGGACGCGTGTCGGTCACTTGCCCTCCAGGTCGTAGAGGGCGCGCTGGAGCGCGCGCAGATAGTCGGCGTGCCCGACCTCGAACCAGTGCCGGGTGCTGTCCTTCACCTTCGCCGAGTACCGCTCGCCGAGCCCGGCGGCGACCTTCCGGCCGAAGGTGGCGGCCCGCTCCGGACGGCTGGTGCGCAGGGCGAGCAGCCGGGCGAAGAGCACGCTCTGCCAGTGCGAGATGGCGAAGATGCCGGAGTCCGGTTGGACCAGGCCCACCACGGCGAGGGTGGGCTGCCCGGCGGCGAAGGCGTTGAGCCAGAGCCGGGGCCGGCCGGAGCCCTCCTCGTCGCCGAGCACCCGCCCGTCGAGGAACTCGAAGCGGGGCAGGTAGCCGGTGGCGAAGACGACCAGCTCCGGGTCGATCCGCCGACCGTCGGTCAGCTCGACCGTCCGGTCGTGGAACCGGGCCACGTCGGGCACCGGGGTGATCTCGCCGTGGCCGACGTAGTAGACGAGCTGGCTGTTGGCGATCGGGTGGGTCTCGTACACCCGGTGGTCGGGCCGGGGCAGGCCGAACCGGGTCAGGTCACCGACGGTCAGCCGCAGCGTCCAGTGGTAGAGCCACTGCCGCACCCGCAGCGGGACCCGCAGCGCGAGCAGGGTGTCGTTGACCTGGTCGGCAGGGCGGCCGAAGACGTACTTCGGGGCGTACCAGTAGCCGCGGCGGGTGGAGTGCCAGCAGTGGGACGCCTGCTGGGCCGCCTCCACCGCGATGTCGCAGCCGGTGTTGCCGGCCCCGACCACCAGCACCCGCTTGCCCCGCAGCTGGGCCGGGTCCTTGTAGGACGAGGCGTGCATGACCTCGCCGCGGAACTCCTCCAGGCCCTCGTACCGGGGCAGCTTCGGCGACCAGTTGTGCCCGTTGGCCAGCACCACCGCCGCGTAGCGGGAGGTGCGTTCCGGGCCGTACCCGCCGGTGCTGCGGGTGGTGACGTCCCAGCGGTCCCCCTCGACCGGTTCCACCCGGACCACCTCGGTGCCGAACCAGATGTGCTGGCGCAGGTCGAAGTGGTCGGCGTAGCGCTCGAAGTAGGACAGCAGCTGGGCGTGGTGCGGGTAGTCCGGCCAGTCGTCCGGCATCGGGAAGTCGGGGAACTGGGTGAACGGCCGGGACGAGATGAGGTGGGTGCTGGCGTACACCGGGCTGCGGTCGTGCCGCCAGTTCCAGGCGCCGCCGACGCCGGTCTCCCGCTCGTAGCAGTCGACGCCGAAGCCCTGCTCGCGGAGGTTCTTCACTGCGGTGAGGCCACTGGGCCCGGCGCCGATGACGCAGACGGTGTCGCCCCGGTCGGAGACCGGGCGGCCGTCCCGGGTCAGGGCGGCCGTCTGGTCCGGGTCGGGGCGGCCGAGGTCGGTGGAGGAGGACACCGGGGATATCTCCTTTGTGCGGCACGCGTGCCGGGTCGGTGCGAAATCCTGCCGAGAATGCCCGCCGTTGTCCAGCCGCCCCGGCGGCCGGGAAGGACCGACGGCCGGTACGGGCCGCGGCGGCGGTCAGTCGCCGACGGGAAGCAGCAGGTCGACCAGGATCGGGAAGTGATCGCTCGCCTGCCGGGCCCGCGGGGTGTCCACCACGTCGTAGTCGACGACCTTGACGCGCGGGTCGACGAAGAGCGCGTCGATCCGCCGGCGCGGATTCGCGCAGGAGTAGGTGTGCCGGTCGGCCCGGTCCATCGCCGCCGCCGCGTCGGTCAGCCCGTCCGCGACGGTCCGCCAGGCCGGCCCGTCCGGCCCCTCGTTCAGGTCGGCCCCGGCGACCACCGGCAGCGCCGCGGCGGCCAGTTCCCGTTTGAACGCCGCCGCCTGGGCGGGCCGTTCGGCGGGATCGGTGGAGAGGTGCGAGCCGGCCAGCAGGAAACGACTCCCACCCACCCGGCACTCGGCGTACGCGGCGCCGCGCAGATGACGTCCGGGGGTCAGCGGGTAGCGCTGGCAGCGGGTCCCGGTCACCCGCACCCGGAGGCTGGTGAGCAGCAGGTTGCCCAACGCGGGCAGGCCGCCGGCCGCGACCACCAGGCCGAACGAGTCGGCCAGGGTGGCGCACTTCTGCCGCCACCGGAACCGCCGCGGCCCCTCCTGGACGATCACCACGTCCGGCTCGGCCGCGCGGACCACCTCGGCCAGCGCGGCCGTGTCGTCCCGCTGGCTGTGGATGTTGTACGAGACCACCCGCAGCGGCACCCCGGCGCCGGCGGCTCCGGCCGGGTTCACAGGCGCCGGGCGAGGTCGGCGGCGCCGATGACCCCGGCGCTGTTGCCCAGCTCGGCGGGGCGGATCTCGGCCACCGGGAGGCGGCTGCGCTGGGCCAGCGCCTCCCGGTACGAGCGGCGGGCCGGACCCATCAGCAGGTCGCCCGCGTCGATCACGCCGCCGCCGACGACGAGCACCTGCGGATCGAGGATCTGCGCCATGTCCGCCATGCTGGTGCCGAGCCAGCGCCCTACCTGGGCGAACGCCTCGGCGGAGACCGGGTCCCCGCCCTTGGCGGCGGCGGTCACCATCGGGCCGGTGATCGCCTCGGCCTCACCGCCGGCCAGCTCCAGCAGGGCGGTGGCCCGGTGCGGCTCCTGGCGTGCGGCGGCCCGGGCGAACCGGACCAGGGCGCTGCCGCTGGCGTACTGCTCGATGCAGCCCAGCCGGCCGCAGCCGCACTGGTGCCCGTCCGGCACGGTGAGCATGTGTCCGAGCTCGGCGGCGATGCCGTTGGCGCCCCGGAGCAGCTCCCCGCCGAGCACGATGCCCCCGCCGACGCCGGTGCCGATGGTGAACATGACCATCGAGTCGTCGGCGGCCCGGGCCGCCCCGTAGCGGAACTCCGCCCACGCGGCCACGTTGGCGTCGTTCTCCACGATCACCGGCAGGCCGGTGGCGCCGCTGACGTAGTCGCGCAGCGGCTCGTCCCGCCAGGCCAGGTTGGGGGCGAAGAGGACGGTGGAGCGGGAGGCGTCGATCCAGCCGGCCGCGCCGATGCCGACCGCGGCGACGGTGTGGCCGGTGGCCAGCTCGGCGACCAGCTCGATGATGGTGTCGCGGGTCTTGGCCACGTCATCGGCGGGGGTGTCCCGTCGCGTCTGCACGAGAACTGTGCCGGTGTCGTCCACGACACCGCCGGCCACTTTCGTGCCACCGACGTCGACTCCGATGGTCAGCGTCACCGCTGCCACTCCCCTCTGCTGTGCTGCCCGACCTCACCCGGCACCGGCCGGGCCAGGTCGGGATGACCGTGGTCAGGCCCCGTCGCCTGGTGCGTCCTCGCCCACCTCGCCGGACGCCCGCGAGGCGGGCACCACGGGACGGCCGGCCGGCGGCCGGGTCCTCCCCGGCGCGTCCGGCCCGGCGACTTCGGCGGGCGGCACGAGCGCACCCGGATCGGCCGCGCCCTCCCCCCGGGTGGCGGCGGACCACACGTCCTGCTCGGGTGCCGGCTGAGAATCATGCCCGGTACGGGTGGCCTCGCGCCACACGTGGTCCCCGGTCGGGTTTCCGGCGGCCGCTCCGGCGCCCGGCGTACCGGCCGGGGCGGCCGGTTCGGTCGGGGCGAACGCGCGCAGCAGGCTGGCCACCCCGGCGGCCAGATCGCCCGCGCCGGTGGCGAGCTGCTCGGCGAATTCGGGACTGGGATCCCGCAACGCGGCGATACCCCGGCAGACCGGGCAGACACAGCATTCCGGCGATCCGGTGGCGAAACCCGCGCCGGCCGGAGCGCCCGCGGCGGACGCCCCTTCCTGGCCCCGCGCGTCGCCACCACCGGGGGTGTGACCGAGGACACCCGACAGGATCCCACCGAGCGGACCCCAGGGCCCGGCCCCGGGCGCGGCGGCGGCCAGCCGGGCGGTGGCCAGCAGCATGGCGACGAGGCGCTCGGCCTCTTCCCGGGCCGAACCCGGATCAGTGGTGTCCATGGGTCGGCTCCTCTACCGTGACGACCGGTCCGCCGGTCGGGTCAGTGGGCCGCACCGGATGCTTCTACCCGGCGCTTGAGCTGCTTCAACGCCGCATCCATGATCATTTTCTCGGCCTTGCGGCGAAACATGCCGAGCATGCCCACGGAGAGCTCCACCTCCAGGGTGTAGGTCACCGTGGTGGTCCCGTCCGGGTTGCCGACCAGGTCGTACGACCCACGCTGGGACTTCTGCATCTTCGAGGGCGCCACCAGGTGCCACTCGATCCGGGAGATGTCCTCGGCGTACTCGTAGGCCAGCACGTACTCGTCGGCCATCACCCCGGCGTCGAGGGTGAACCGGACCTGGCTGGCGTAGCCGTCCTCGTACTCCTCGATCACCTCGGCCCGCCGCACCGCCTCGGCCCATTCGGGGTAGCGGGGGAAGTCGCAGATGACCGTCGCCACCCGGCCCGGTGACGCGCCGATGATGATCGACTGGGTGGAGGAGTCCGCCATGGGGGGAGGCTACCCGGCGCCGGCCCCCGGCGCGCCGCTCCACCCCGCCCGTCGCGCCGCGTGGCGGCCCCCGGTCGTCCCACCAGCCGGGCGGGCAACCTCCCCGGCCGGCCCGACCGAACCAGCGGGTAGGTTTCGACAGAGCCGACCCAGGGCCGGGCGCCGGCCAGTGCGAGCACGAGGGAGTGCAGGTGCGCGAGTTCTCCGTTCCGCCGATCGTCACCGTCGGCGACGCAGCCAACCTGACCGACCCGGTCTGGGACAACGCCGAGGCCGCCCCCGACACCGTGCAGTTCGTCCGGCGCACCGGCGAGGCGGGCGCCGCCACGGACGTCACCTGCCGGCAGTTCCGCGACGAGGTGGTCGCGCTGGCCCGCGGCCTGGTCGCGGCGGGCATCTCCCCCGGCGACCGGGTCGCGCTGATGAGCCGCACCCGCTACGAGTGGACCCTGTTCGACTACGCCATCTGGGCCGCCGGCGCGATCACCGTGCCGATCTACGAGACCTCCAGCGCCGAGCAGGCGGCCTGGATCCTCGCCGACTCCGGCGCGGTCGCCGCCGTGGTGGAGAGCACCGGGCACGCCACCCTGGTCGCCGGGGTCCGGGACCGGTTGCCCGAGCTGCGCGAGGTCTGGCAGATCGAGCTGGGCGCGGTGGCGCAGCTGGTCGCCGCCGGCGAGTCGGTCGACCCGGCCGAGATCGAGGTCCGCCGCAGCACGCTGAAGGCCGACGACGTCGCCACCATCATCTACACCAGTGGCACCACCGGCCGCCCCAAGGGCTGCGTGCTCACCCACCGGAACATCTACGCCGACATCGCCAACGCGGTGCCGGTGCTGCCGAACCTGTTCCGTCCGGGCGCCTCCACCCTGCTCTTCCTGCCGCTCGCGCACGCCTTCGCCCGGCTCATCCAGGTCGGCGTGGTGCAGGCCCGGGCCACCATGGCGCACTGCGCGGACACCAAGAACCTGGTCGGCGAACTCCAGGACTTCAAGCCCACCTTCGTGCTCTCCGTGCCCCGGGTCTTCGAGAAGGTCTACAACGGCGCCCGGCAGAAGGCCGAGGCGGAGGGCAAGGGGAAGATCTTCGACCGGGCCGAGAAGGTGGCGATCGCGTACAGCGAGGCGCTGGAGACCGCCGACGGACCCGGCCTGGGGCTGCGCGCCCAGCACGCCCTCTTCGACAAGCTGGTCTACCGCAAGCTGCGCGCGGCGATGGGTGGCCGGTGCCGGGACGCCATCTCCGGCGGCGCGCCGCTCGGCGCCCGGCTCGGGCACTTCTTCCGCGGCGTCGGCGTGACCATCTGCGAGGGGTACGGCCTCACCGAGACCTCCCCCGCCGCCGCGGCGAACCTGCCCGGCCACACCCGGGTCGGCACGGTCGGCCGCCCGCTGCCCGGGGTGACCATCCGGATCGCGGACGACGGCGAGATCCTGATCTCCGGCGACATCGTCTTCGGCGGCTACTGGCACAACGAGGCGGCCACCGCCGAGGCGCTCAGCGTCGACGGCTGGTTCCGTACCGGCGACCTCGGCCGGCTCGACGAGGACGGCTACCTCAGCATCACCGGCCGGAAGAAGGAGATCATCGTGACCGCCGGCGGCAAGAACGTCGCCCCGGCGGTGCTCGAGGACCAGGTCCGGGCCCACCCGCTGATCAGCCAGTGCCTGGTGGTCGGCGACCGGCAGCCGTTCATCGCGGCGCTGGTCACCGTCGACGAGGAGGCGCTGCCGAAGTGGCTGGCGGCGCACGGCCGGCCGGCGGACACCACCGTCGCCGACCTGCGCGAGGACGAGACGCTGCGGGCCGAGATCCAGGGCGCGATCGACCTGGCCAACCGGTCGGTCTCGAAGGCCGAGGCGATCAAGGTGTTCCGGATCCTGCCGCAGGACTTCACCGAGGCCACCGGCGAGCTGACCCCGTCGCTGAAGGTCAAGCGGCAGGTCGTGCACAAGACGTACGCGGCGGAGATCGCCGACATCTACCAAGGCTGACTACCATCCGTCACGTGCCCGCCTCGACAGCCAGCCAGCCGCAGACCCAGCCCCTGGCCGCGGCCGCGCGCCTGGTCCTCCTCGCGCTGGTCGCCACCCTGACCCTGTTCGCCACCGGCGATCCCGCCCAGCTCTGGTGGATCGCCCTGCTCGGCGTCGCCGGGCTGCCGGCCGTGCTGGCCCCGCAGCACCGGCTGCTGGGGCTGCTCAGCCGCTTCGCCGAGGTGGTGGTCCTCGGGCTGGCCGCCAGCCAGGTCGCCGCCGACACCGACCTGAGCGGGGTGACCGGCGGGCTGGGAGCCTCCGCGGTGCTGCCGTACCTGGCCGTCCCGGTGACCGTGACGGCGCTGCGCCGCAAGTACCGCGAGGGCGGGGCCCTGCTCGCGGTGGCGGCGGCCACGCTGCTGGTCAGCGCCGCCTTCACCGAGGTCGGCGGCGGGCGGCAGCTCGGCCAGCTCGGCTACCTGGCGGTCTGCGCGCAGTGGCTGATCCTGGCCGGGCTGGGCCTCTACACCGCCGGCACGTTCCAGCGCGTGGTGCGGGTGCGCGGCGAGAAGCCCCAGCCGTACGCGGAGGCCACCCGGCTGCTCACCCAGCTGCGCACGGTCGCCCGCCAGCTGCCCGGCGCCACCCTGGACCCGGGCGGCATCTCCGAGCACCTGCTGGAGGAGCTGCGGGTGGTGGCCAAGACCGACCGGGGCGCGGTGCTGTCCGCCTCCGGCGGCGGCCGGCTGGTGGTGCTCGCCCAGATCGGCGTGGACCGGGTGGACTGGGAGACCACGCTCGACGCGGACTCGGCGATCGCCGACGCCTGGGCCAGCCAGCAGCCGCAGACCGCCACCCGGTCGCAGGCCCGCTCCCAGCACTCCGGCGAGGTGTCCGCGCTGATCGTGCCGCTGGTCGCCGGGGTGCGTACGGTCGGCCTGGTGGTCATCGAGGCGGACACCCCGCACGCGTACCCGGCGCCGGTGATGTCCCGGGTGACCGCGCTGACCGGCCCGGCGGCGCTGCGCCTGGAGGCGGCCCTGCTTTTCGACGAGGTCCGGTCGCTGGCCACCAACGAGGAGCGGCAGCGGCTGGCCCGGGAGATCCACGACGGCGTCGCGCAGGAGCTGGTGATGGTCGGGTACGGCATCGACAACGCCCTGGCCACCGTGCACGACGACGCGGAGGAGACCGCCGACTCGCTGCGTACGCTGCGCCAGGAGGTGACCCGGGTGATCACCGAGCTGCGGCTCAGCCTGTTCGAGCTGCGCAGCGAGGTGGACCGGCACGGCGGGCTGGCCGCCGCGATCGCCGAGTACGCGCGCACCGTCGGCGCGTCGGGCGGGCTGCGGGTGCACCTGTCCCTGGACGAGTCGACCGCCCGGCTGCCCGCCGCCACCGAGGCGGAGCTGCTGCGCATCGCCCAGGAGGCGGTCACCAACGCGCGCAAGCACGCCGGGGCGGCCAACCTCTGGGTCACCTGCGAGGTGGACCCCCCGTACGCGCAGATCGAAGTGTCGGATGACGGTCACGGCATCGGTGACCAGCGCCCCGACGGGCACTATGGTCTTGCGATCATGGCGGAGAGGGCGGAACGTATCCGGGGCCGGCTGGAGATCAGACCGCGGCAACCGAGCGGCACGACCGTGGCGGTGGTACTCGGCTCCTCGCCCCGGCGCGATAAGGTGCGCGGCAGCGCCGCAGCAGCAGAAGGGGAGTAACCCGAGGATGACCACTAGTCCGACACCGGCCACCCGTACCAAGGTTCTCCTTGTCGACGATCACGACCTGATCCGCAAGGGGCTGCGGCACGCCTTCGAGCGGGACCGGCAGTTCGAGGTCGTGGGCGAGGCCGCCACGGCCGCCGAGGGCGTCCGCCAGGCCGGCGCGCTGCAGCCGGACGTGGTGATCATGGACCTGCGGCTGCCCGACGGCAGCGGCCTGGAGGCGACCCGCGCGCTGCGCAAGTCCAGCGCGTCGATGGGCATCGTCGTGCTCACCATGTACGCGGGCGACGACCAGCTCTTCGGCGCCCTCGAGGCGGGCGCCAGCGCGTTCGTGCCCAAGACCGCCCCGGCCGACGAGGTGGTGGCCGCCGCCCGGCACGCCGCCTCCTCCCCCAGCGCGTTCACCGCGGCCGACCTGGCCGAGGCGATGAAGCGCCGGCTGGCCCCGTCCGGCCCGCAGCTCTCCCCCCGGGAGGGCCAGGTGCTGCGGCTGCTCGCCGACGGCATGAGCGTGGCCGGGATCGCCAAGCAGCTGTTCGTCAGCGAGTCGACGGCCAAGACGCACATCTCCAAGCTCTACGAGAAGCTGGGCGCGGCCAACCGGGCGCAGGCGCTGATGACCGCGCTGCGGCTGGGCCTGCTGGAGGCCCCGGACGCCCCCAAGTTCTGACCCGTACGCCAGCGGCCCGCGTCCGACCCCGGACGCGGGCCGCCGCGGCGCTCCGGGCCGGGCCGACCGCGCACGGTGAGCGGCCGACCGCGTAGCGACCGTGGTCTTTGCACCGGCTCGGCGGGCGGGCAGAATACCCGGGTGTCGCGCGGACGGTGATCCCGCGCGTCGTCGACGCAAAGGGGCAGGGGCATGCAGCGGCCGGACTGGGCACCCGACACGATCGACATCGAGCGCCCCAGCGTCGCCCGCATGTACGACTACTACCTCGGCGGCTCGCACAACTTCGCGGCCGACCGGGCCGCCGCCCGGGCCATGGTCGAGGCCGTCCCCGAGGCCCCGCTGATGGCCCAGGCCAACCGTGCGTTCCTGCGCCGGGCGGTGCAGTTCCTCGCCGAGTCGGGGGTACGCCAGTTCCTCGACATCGGTTCCGGCATCCCGACCGTGGGCAACGTCCACGAGATCGCCCAGCGGGTCGACCCGGAGTGCCGGGTGGTCTACGTAGACGTCGACCCGGTCGCTGTGGCGCACAGCCGGGAGATCCTGGCCGGCAACGACCGGGCCACGGTGATCCAGGAGGACCTGCGCCGGCCGGCCGCGATCCTCCAGCACCCCGAGGTCACCGAACTGCTGGACTTCACCCAGCCGGTGGCCGTCATGATCGTGGCGGTGCTGCACTTCGTGCCCGACGCCGACCGGCCGGAGGAGATCCTGCGGACGCTGCGGGAGGCGCTGGCCCCCGGCAGCTACCTGGTGATGTCGCAGGCCAGCGACGACGACCGGGGCGAGACGGGCGAGCGGGCCGAGGCCGAGCGGGTCTACCGCCGCACCGACAGCCAGCTGTGGATCCGCAGCCGGGCCGAGCTGACCGCGCTCTTCGCCGGCTTCGAGCTGCTCGAACCGGGTGTGGTCTGGGTGCCGCAGTGGCGGCCGGAGTCCCCGGAGCAGGCGGAGGACGCCGCGAAGGCGGTCTTCATCGGCGGCGTCGGGCGGCTCGGTGGCTGAGTCGACCGGAGCGGGCCGCTCCTGCCCGGGCACCTTCGCCCGGGCCTGGGCCAAGGCGGTCTCCGGGACGAGCTACCTGCCGATGACGCAGGCCCAACTGGAGGCGCTGCTGCAACGGCTCACCGAGCGGCTGGCCGTGGCGATCCAGTCGGAGCCGTTCGACCTGCGCATCGGCCAGCAGGTCGGCGCGGAACTGGTGCAGGCGCACATCGCCTCCGCCGAAGGGCTCGGCCGTACCGTCGAGGTCATCCAGCTGCGCCTGGTCCGCGACCTCGGCCTGGTCGCCGACGACGTCGAGGACCGGATGGCGCGGCTGCTCGCCACCGTGGCCACCGGGTACGCTCGCGCGCTGCGCGACCGCACGCTGGACGAGCAGGAGTCGATCCGGCGGGCCGCGATGATGGCCCGCGCACAGGCCGAACGGGCCCTGCGGGAGAGCGAGGCCCGGTTCCGCCACCAGGCCACCCACGATCCGCTGACCGACCTGCCCAACCGGACCCTGTTCACCGAGCGGCTCGCCGCCGCCCTCGCCGGGGCCGACCGGGTCGGGGTGTGCTTCCTCGACCTGGACCGGTTCAAGGTGGTCAACGACAGCCTCGGCCACCAGATCGGCGACCTGCTGCTGGTCTCCGTGGCGCAGCGGCTGCGGCGGGCCCTCGGCGAGCACCTGGTGGCCCGGCTGGGCGGCGACGAGTTCGTCATCCTGGTCGAGCCCACCGCGGGCACCGACGACGTGGTGCGGGTCGCCGAGGCGGCGCTCGCCGCGATCAGCGAGCCGGCCCTGGTCGACGGGCACGAGCTGACCGTCTCGGCCAGCATCGGCATCGTCGAACGGCCGGCGGCCGGCACCTCGCCGATGGAGCTGATGCGGGCCGCCGACAGCACCCTGCACTGGGCCAAGGCGGCCGGCGGGGCCCGCTGGTCCCTCTTCGACGCCGACCGCAATCGGCGCGAGCTGGCCCGGTACGCCCTCTCCGCGGCCATCCCGGCCGCCCTGGACCGGGGCGAGTTCTACCTGGACTACCAGCCGCTGACCGCGCTGGGCGACGGCCGGGTGCTCGGCATGGAGGCGCTGGTCCGCTGGCGCCACCCGGAGCTGGGGGTGCTCCGGCCGGACAGCTTCATCGGGCTGGCCGAGGAGACCGGGCTGATCGTGCGGCTGGGCGCCTGGGTGCTGGCCGAGGCGTGCCGCGAGGCCCGGGAGTGGGCCGGCCCGGCCGGGGACGCCCCGTTCGTCAGCGTCAACCTGGCCGTGCAGCAGGTACGCCGGCCGGAGCTGGTGGACGAGGTCCGCGAGCTGCTGCGGCGTACCGGCCTGCCGCCCGGGCGACTCCAGCTGGAGATCACCGAGAGCACCATGATGAGCACCGCCGAGGAGCCGGTACGCGCGCTGCGGGTGCTGGCCGACCTGGGCGTCCGGATCGCCATCGACGACTTCGGCACCGGCTACTGCAACCTGGCGTACCTGCGCGGCCTGCCGGTGACCGAGCTGAAGGTGGCCGGCGAGTTCGTGACCGGGCTGCGCGCCCCGGCCGACGACCCGGCCAGCCGCACCGACGAGCGGATCCTCGCCTCGCTGGTGTCGCTGGCGCACGCGTTGAAGGTGACGGTGACCGCCGAGGGCGTGGAGACCGCCGAGCAGGCCGACCGGTTGCGGGCGATCGGCTGCGACGCGGCGCAGGGCTGGCACTTCGGCCGGCCCGGCCCGGCGGGGCAGCACCTCGGGCGCTCCCCCGCCCTCACCGCCACCGGCTGACCGCCTCAGCTCCGGACCCGGCCGCCCTCCGCCCCGTCCAGGTAGGCCAGCACCGCCAGCACCCGCCGGTTGTCGTCGGTGGACGGGGGCAGGCGGAGCTTGCTGAAGATGTTGTTGATGTGCTTGCTGACCGCCTTCTCCGTGACGAAGAGCCGGCCGGCGATCGCCGCGTTGGAGCGGCCCTCGGCCATCAGCCCCAGCACCTCCCGCTCCCGCGCGGTCAGCTCGGCCAGCGGCTCCGCCGCGCCGCGGCTGGCCAGCAGCTGGGCGACCACCTCCGGGTCCATCACCGTGCCGCCCCCGGCCACCCGGCGCACCGCGTCGACGAACTGGTCCACGTGCGACACCCGGTCCTTGAGCAGGTAGCCGACCCCGCCGAGCCGGTCGGAGAGCAGCTCCCGGGCGTACAGCTGCTCGACGTGCTGGGACAGCACGAGGACCGGCAGCCCGGGCAGCTCCGCGCGGGCCCGGATGGCCGCCTGCAACCCCTCGTCGGTGAAGGTCGGCGGCAGCCGTACGTCGACCACCGCCACGTCGGGGCGGTGCGCGGTCAGCGCCGGCAGCACGGACGGTCCGTTGTCGACGGCGGCGACCACCTCGAAGTCGAACGCCTCCAGAATGCGGATCAACCCGTCCCGGAGGAGGGCGAGGTCCTCGGCGATGACAACTCGCAAGGCAGCTCCATGCTGACGACGGTGGGCCCACCGGCCGGACTGGACACCACCATCGTTCCATCGAACGCCGCGAGGCGGCGCCCGACACCGGCCAGGCCGCTGCCCGCCGCCGGATCGGCCCCGCCCCGGCCGTCGTCGCCGACCACCATGGTGAGTCGCCCGTCGTCGTGGCCGAGCCGGATCCAGGCCCGGGCCGCCCCGCTGTGCTTGGTCACGTTCGCCAGCGCCTCGGCCACCGCGAAGTACGCCGCCGACTCCACCGGCGCCGGCGGGCGGCCCGGCAGCTCGACGGTGACCGCCACGGGCAGCGGCACGGCCAGCGCGAGCGCCCGTACCGCCCCGTCCAGGCCCCGCTCGGCGAGCACCGGCGGATGGATGCCGCGCACCAGGCCGCGCAGCTCGGCCAGCGCCTGCCCGCTGGCCTCCCGCGCCTCGGCGAGCAGTTGCCGGACCGCCTCGGGGTCGCGCTGCACGAGCTGCTCGGCCAGGCCGATGCTCATGCTCAGCGCGGCCAGCCGGGCCTGCGCCCCGTCGTGCAGGTCCCGTTCGATCCGGCGCAGCTCCGCCGCCTGGGCGTCCACCGTCTCGGCGCGGGTGACGGTGAGCTGGCGGACCCGCAGCGCCAGCTCGGCGGAGCGGGTCGGGGGCAGGAGGAACCCGGCGAAGGTCACGTGCAGCCAGACCAGCCAACGGCCGGCGGCCAGCCCGGCGACGAGCAGGAGCGCGCCGAGCGGGAAGCAGAGCAACGCCTGGAGGAGGTTGGTGATCGGCCAGAAGGGGCCGTAGCCGTACCAGACGTCGAGGGCGTGCAGCAGCAGCGGCAGGCCGAGCACGCCCTCCAGGCCGTACAGCGGCAGGGCGAACGCGGCCAGGCACACCGCGCCGGTGACCGCGCCGGGCAGCAACCAGGCCAGCTCCCGCCAGGTGGCCGGATCCGTGACCACCCAGCGGAACCGCCGCCAGGTGCCGAACTGCGCGCCGGCCGGCGCGGGCAGGTAGGGCGCGGGCATCGGCACGCCGCTCCAGCCGGCGAGCCGCCGGTGCAGCCCGGTGACCCCCCGGACCACCGCGGTGATCACCGGGAACAGCGCGAACCCGACCCCGAAGACGGGGATCAGCACCAGCGACGCCAGCGAGAGCACGAACAGCGCCACATGGGTGGTCAACGCCAGCAGGGCGATCAGCAGCCCCTGCGCCGCGGTGACCGCTCCGGGTCGCAGCCACCCGCGCAGTTGTGCCCGCACCGACCTGTCCACGGGCCCATTCTCCGGCACCGCCGCCACGGAAATCGGTGGTGCTGGCACCACCCCGGTCGGCGGGGTGCCACCCCTGACCGCGGGCCCGTACGCCCGAAGGATCGGCAGGGAGGGCCGCGGGTCCGGCGTTCGGCCGGCGGTGGCTCCCCGACCCACCTGACGAAAGGAACTCGGGATGTCCCCGCAACGACTGGCCGGCCTCCCGTCCGGCCGCCGCGGCAAGTACGCGGTCCTCCTGCTCTGGCTGGCGCTGCTCGCGATCGCCGGCCCGCTGGCGGTGCGCCTCGGCGAGGTGCAGGACAACTCGACGCTCGGCGCCCTGCCGCCGGGTGCCGAGAGCAGCCAGGCCGTCCGGCGGGCCGAGGCGGCCTTCCCGGACGCGCGTCGGCAGCCGGCCATCGCCGTCTACGTCCGGGACGCCGGCCTGACCGCCGCCGACCGGGCCCGGGTCGACGCCGACCGTGCCGCCTTCACGGCGTACGCGGACGGGGGTGTGGTCTCCCCGCCGGTGCCCAGCGCCGACGGCCGGGCACTGCTGCTCTCCCTCCCGATGCCGACGGACGACGACCGGCGCGCCGCGGCGGTCGCCGCGGTCAAGGACCGGCTGGCCGACGGTGTGCCACCCGGCCTGCGGACCGCGCTGACCGGCGACGCGGCCGCCGAGCACGACGTCTTCGACGCGTTCGGCGGGATGGACGGGGCGCTGCTGCTGGCCACGGCCGTCACCGTCGCCCTGCTCCTGCTGGTCACCTACCGCAGCCCGGTGCTGTGGCTGATCCCGCTGATCGCGGTCGCGGTCGCCAACCAGCTCGCCGGCGCGGTGGTCTACCTGCTGGCGAGGCACGCCGGGCTGGCCGTCGACTTCCAGAGCCAGACCATCCTGACCGTGCTGGTCTTCGGCGTCGGCGTGGACTACGCCCTGCTGCTCATCGCCCGCTACCGGGAGGAGCTGCGCCGCCACCCCGACCGGCACGCCGCCATGGCGGTGGCGCTGCGCCGCTCGTACGGCGCGGTGTGCGCCTCGGCGGCGACCGTCGCGATCGGACTGCTCTGCCTGCTCGCGGCGGACCTGCCGGCCACCCGCGGCCTGGGCCCGGTCGGCGCGGTCGGCATCGGCGCGGCGCTGCTCGCCATGACCACCCTGCTGCCGGCGGTGCTCGTGCTCTGCGGTCGCTGGCTGTTCTGGCCGTTCGTGCCCCGGCACACGCCGGACGCGGACACCCGGGACCGGACGGCCGACCACGGTGTCTGGCGCCGGCTCGCCGGGCTGGTCGCCGGCCGGCCCCGCGCGGTCTGGCTCGGCACCGCCGGCGCGCTGGTCGCGCTGACCTTCGGCATCGGCAACCTCAGCCTCGGCCTGCCCGACCAGGAGTCCTTCACCACCGAGGTCGGCTCGGTCACCGGGCAGCGGCTGATCGCCGCCCACTACCCGGGCGGCTCCGCCGCGCCCGCCGAGATCCTGGCCGCCGCCGGCAGCGCCGGTCAGCTGGTGGCCGCCGCCCGCGCGGTGCCCGGCGTCGCCGAGGTGGGCGCCCCGGAACCCTCAACCGACGGCCGGTGGGTACGCGTCCACGCGGTCCTCGCCGCCGCCCCGGACAGCGACGCCGCCCGGGACACGGTGTCCCGGCTGCGCAGCGCGGTGCACGCGGTGCCCGACGCGCGGGCGCTGGTGGGCGGGCGGACGGCGACCCTGCTGGACGAGCGGCGCACCGTGGACCGGGACAACCGGGTGGTCATCCCGCTGGTGCTCGCCGTCGTCCTGGTGATCCTGGTGCTGCTGCTGCGGTCGCTGGTCGCGCCGCTGCTGCTGATGGCGAGCGTGGTGCTGTCGTACGCGGCCGCGATGGGCGCCGCCGGGCTGCTGCTGCACGCGCTGGGCCACCCCCGGCTCTTCGTCGGCGTCCCGTTGCAGGCGTTCCTGTTCCTGGTGGCGCTCGGGGTGGACTACACCATCTTCCTGATGACCCGGGCACGGGAGGAGGTCGCCGCCGTCGGCCACCGGCCGGGTGTGCTGCGCGCGCTGACCGTCACCGGCGGGGTGATCACCAGCGCGGGCGTGGTGCTCGCGGCCACCTTCGGCGCGCTGCTGGTGCTGCCGCTGGTGCCGTCGGTGCAGATGGGGGTCATCGTGGCCGTCGGCATCCTGCTCGACACGTTCCTGGTCCGCAGCCTGCTCATTCCGGCGCTGACCCTGGACCTGGGCGCCCGTACCTGGTGGCCGGGCCGCCCGTCCCGCCGCCCGTCCCGGCCGACTCCGCCGCCCGCCCCCGAGCCGGCCCTCGCCCGCACCTGAGCGCCCCGCACCCGAGCGGGGCGGGGATCACGCTCGATCGTGAACGTAGTGGCCTCGGCCTGGCGTCGAGGCCACTACATCCTGGTTCAAGCAGGATCTTGCACGGGGGCCGCGGGGCGGGGTGGGTCAGCCGGCGAGGAGGGCGGCCATCCGCTCGGCCTGGGTCTCCCAGCGCCACTCCTTCTCCACCCAGGCCCGCCCGGCAGCGCCCAGCTGGCGGGCCAGGTCCCGGTCGGCGAGCATGGTGGCCACCCGGTCGGCGAGCTGGGCCACGTCCCGACCCCGGACCACGTACCCGGTCTCCCCCTCCCGGACCGCGTCCGGGGCGCCGCCGGAGTCGCCGGCCACCACCGGCAGCCCGGTCGCGCTGGCCTCCAGATAGACGATGCCCAGCCCTTCGACGTCCAGCCCCCGGTTGCGGGTCCGGCAGGGCATCGCGTACACGTCGCCGGCGGCGTAGTGGGCGGGCAGCTCGGCCGACGGCACCGAACCGGTGAAGACGACGTCGCGTTCCACCCCGGCCTGCCGGGCCAGCTTCTCCAGCGTCGCCCGGTACGGCCCGCCGCCCACGATCAGCAGCACCGCGTCCGGCACCCGGCGCCGGATCTCCGGCAGCGCGCGGATCAGCATGTCCTGCCCCTTGCGCGGCACCAACCGGGACACGCAGACCACCACCGGCCGGTCGGCCAGCCCCAGGCGCAGCCGCACCCGCTCCCCGTCCACCCCGGGGTGGTAGGTGTCCACGTCGACGCCGGGGGCGAGCCGGCGCAGCTCGGTCAGCCCGTCCAGCACCCGGGCCAGCCGCACCCGGGTGTACTCGCCGAGGTAGGTGGTGACGTCCACGCCCCGGCCGATCCGGCGCAGCGCGGACCGGGCGCCGGGCAGCGCCGCCCAGCCGGCCTCGTGGCCGTGGGTGAGGGCCACCGCCCGCCGGATCCCGGCCCGCCGGCGCAGCCCCGCCGCGAGCAGCCCGAGCGGGGCCGCCGCGCCGAACCACACGGTGTCACAGTCGTACGCCCGGGCCAGCTTCGCCGCGCGCCGGGCGATCAGCGGGGTGGGCAGCAGCACCTTGGTGCGCTCCCGGATCACCTCGAACGGCTGGTCGGCGTCGAACTTGGCCGCGCCCCGCCAGCTCGACGCGTAGACCACCACCGAGCCGGGGGGCTGGCGGACGGCGAGGTGGTGCACGAAGGACTGGATGCCGCCGGGGCGGGGCGGGAAGTCGTTGGTGATCAGCAAGGTCCGGCTCATCTGCCGATCTCCCTGGCGTAGGCGCGGGCGGCGGCCATCCGCTCCACGGTGGACGGGTGGGACGCCGACCAGAGGTACTCCCAGCGAGGCGGATCGGGGTCGGCCAGGTTCACCCCGGCCAGGCGGCGCTGCATCGCCTCGAAGGTGACCGGGTCGCCGGTCAGGGCGAGGGCGTGCGCGTCGGCCCGGGCCTCGACCCGGCGCGACACCAGGGCCTGCACCGGGGTGGCCACCAGCCCGGCCACGGTGACCAGGGCGATCAGCAGCGGGAACGCGGCCGGCTGGGCGATGGCGTCCACCCCGGCCAGGCGCAGCAGCGGCGGCCAGGAGCCGACCAGGTAGAGCGCCACCACCGCGAAGGCGGCGCCCAGCGCGCCGGTGAGGGTGCCGGTCCACACGTCCCGGTCCTTGGCGTGCCCCAGTTCGTGCGCGACCACGCTGGTCACCTCCTCGGGGGTGGCCTCGCGCAGCAGGGTGTCGTAGACCACCACCCGCCGGGTCGGCCCGAGCCCGGAGACGTACGCGTTGACCGCCCGGGTCCGCCGGGAGGCGTCGGCGACCAGCACGTCGCGGACCGGCACCCCGTCCCGGGCGGCCATGCTCATCAGCTCGCTGCGCAGCGGCCCGGGCTCCATCGGGGTGAACCTGTTGACTTCGGCCCGACGCTGTTCCGGGACGCGCAGGGCAGGGACCGGTTCGGCATCGCCGACAAGCGGCCCGCCGCGTTGGCCGACCTGCCGCACTTCGCCGGGGACGCGCTCAAGCCGGAGCTCTCCGGCGGGGACATCTGCGTCCAGGCCTGTGCCAACGACCCGCAGGTGGCGGTGCACGCGATCCGTAACCTGGCCCGGATCGGCATGGGCGTGGTCAGCGTCCGCTGGTCGCAGCTCGGCTTCGGGCGTACCTCCTCGACTTCGCGGGACCAGGCCACCCCGCGCAACCTGTTCGGCTTCAAGGACGGCACCGCCAACCTCAAGGCCGAGGACGCCGGCCTGCTCCGCGAGCAGCTCTGGGCGCAGCCCGGCGACGGGCCGCACTGGATGACCGGCGGCTCCTACCTGGTCAGCCGCAAGATCCGGATGCAGATCGAGACCTGGGACCGCAGTTCCCTGGCCGAGCAGGAGCAGATCGTCGGCCGGACCAAGGGCAGCGGCGCCCCGCTGGGCAAGCGCGCCGAGTTCGACGAGCCGGACTTCGCCGCCAAGGGCGACGACGGCCAACCGGTGATCGCCGAGACCTCGCACGTCCGGCTCGCCCACCCGAGCCTGAACAACGGCGCGCACCTGCTGCGCCGCGGCTACAACTTCGTGGACGGCTCGGACGGGCTGGGTCGGCTCGACGCCGGGCTCTTCTTCATCGCCTACCAGCGGGATCCGCGCAAGCAGTTCGTGCCGATCCAGACCCGGCTGTCCCGGCACGACGCGATGAACGAGTACCTGCGGCACGTCTCCAGCGGGATCTTCGCCTGCCCGCCGGGCGTCCGGGACGCCGCCGACTGGTGGGGCCGCGCGCTCTTCTCCTGACCCTCGGCGCCTGACCGGCTCTGATCCTGGAGGCCGCTACCTCCCGGGTCGAGCGCGATCCCGGTCGAGCGGGGCGGGCTGTCCGCGTACCGGATCGGGCTGGGTGGGCACCGCGGGCCGCAACGCGGTCACGGCGGGCGCGCGGACCGGGAGCGGCGCGGGCGCCAGCTCCGGCCAGAGCGTGGCGGTGACCGCCCGGGTACGCCCCAGCCGGTGCGCCGCCCGGCGGTGCCGCTCGGCCAGCACGGCGGCCAGGTACGCCGGCTCCGGCGCGGCCCACGGCGGCGGTGGCGAGGTACGCGCCGCCACCTCCGCCCAGAGTCCCCGCCCCAGCAGGCTGCGGTGCGGCTCGGCGAGCTGGTGCACCCGGCCCAGGTACTGCCGGACGGCCAGCGCCAGGCCGTCGTCCAACCGGGTCAGGTCGAGGGTGTGCGCCCAGGCCAGCAGCGGTGGCACGGCCGGCGGCAGCGGACGGAACGCGCCGACCCCGCGGGTGTGCACCACCAGCGTGCCGGCGACCAGGTCGCCCAGGCGCCGGCCGCGCGGGTCGCTCAACATCACCGTCACGCTCGCCGCCCAGCTCAGCAGCGGCAGCACCAGCCCCGGCCACTCCACGGCGACCCCCACCAGGGCCCGGGTCAGCGACTGGCCGACCCCGACCGGGCCGCCGTCGGCGCGGACCACCCGCAGCCCCACGGCGAGCTTGCCCAGCGTCCGCCCGCCGACGAAGCGCTCCATCAGCACCGGGTAACCGACCAGCACGAGGACGAGCAGCACGGTCTGCAACGCCCCCGCCAGGGCGGCGTCCGGCAGGACGAGCAGGAGCAGCACCGACAGCACGGCCGACAGCAGCAGCGCCACCACCAGCTGGGCCAGCAGGTCGATCAGCAGGGCGAGCACGCGGGAGCCGAGCCGGGCCGCCCGGACGTCCAGCTCGACCGCCTCGCCGCTGACCAGACCGGCGTCGGCCCCGCCAGGCGGTGGGGGAGGTTGCGCGCGCACCCCGACAGTGAACACCATTAGCGCCGAACGGGGGTGCACGGTGGATCTCGACGCGTACGTGGCGGAGCACGGCGCCGAGTGGCGGCGGCTGGAGCAGTTGACCGGCCGGCGGAAGCTGGACGCGGCGGAAATCGACGAGCTGGTGGCGCTCTATCAGCGCGCCGCCACGCACCTCTCCGCGCTGCGCAGCCGCGCGCCCGACCCGGCGCTGGTCAACCGGCTGTCGCACCTGGTGCTGGCCGCCCGTGCCCGGATCACCGGGCGGCCCCGCCCGTCCTGGGCGGCGGTCCGCCGGTTCGTCCTGGTCGACCTGCCGGCCGCCCTCTACCGGGCCTGGCCCTGGTGGTGCGCGGTGGCCACCGGGTTCAGCCTGCTCAGCGGCTTCCTCATCTGGTTCGTCGCCGGTCACCCGGACACCGCCGCCGCGTTCATCGGCGAGGACGCGGCCAAGGATCTCGTCGACTCCGGCTTCGCCGGCTACTACACCGAGTTCGCCGCGCCGACCTTCGCGTTCCACCTCTGGACGCACAACGCCTGGCTCGCCGCGCAGTGCCTCGCCTCCGGGGTGCTGGTGGTGCCGGTGTTCTACCTGCTGTGGCAGAACGCCCTCAATGTCGGCGTGGTCGGCGGCGTGATGATCTCCTACGGCCGGGCGGATGTCTTCTTCGGCCTGATCACCCCGCACGGGCTGCTGGAACTCACCGGGATCTTCGTGGCGGCCGGGGTCGGGCTGCGGACCGCGTGGGCGTGGATCGCGCCACCGACACACCTGAGCCGGGGCCGGGCGGTCGCCGAGGCGGGCCGCTCGGCGATCGTGGTGGCCGCCGGACTGGTCGGGCTCTTCGCGGTCTCCGCGTTGCTGGAGGCGTTCGTGACCCCGGCGCCGGTGCCGGTCGCCGTCCGGATCGCGGTGGGCGCCACCGTCTGGCTCGCCTTCCTGGCGTACGCCCTCGTCTTCGGCCGCCATGCCGCCCGCCCCACCGTCGCGGCCCCCACCGCGCCCGCCGCCGCTATGGTCCCCACCGCGCCCGCCGCGCCCTCCACCACCGCTGTGGCCACTGATTCACGAAAATAGTGGCCATGGGGCGGCGCATGGCCACTATTTCCCTGTTTTAGTGCCCGGTGAGGCCGGTCAGGCGCGGGGGCGGACGCCCGCGCGGGCGGGGGGTGTCAACTGCTGCCAAGCGAATGTTCTTTAGGCGTCAAAGAACCGTTCTGCTGCGGTGTTTGGGCGTGGGGCTGCGGGTGTGTCGTACCCGTCGCCGACACTGATCCCGGAGGGGGTGAGTGGGGGGTGGGTGTGCGCAGTGTGCAGGCGTATCGGTTTGCGCTCGATCTGACCCCGGCTCAGGAGCGGGCGGTGCTGGCGCATGCGGGCGCGGCGAGGGTGGCGTACAACTGGGCTCTGGCCAGGGTGAAGGCGGTCATGGGCCAGCGCGCCGCCGAGCGTTCCTACGGCACGCCTGAGGAACTGCTGACCCCGGCGGTGGGTTGGTCGTTGCCGGCGTTGCGGAGGGCGTGGAACGCGGCCAAGGGTGAGGTGGCGCCGTGGTGGGGGGAGTGCTCGAAGGAGGCGTTCAATACCGGCCTGGACAACCTGGCCCGCGGGTTGAAGAACTGGTCCGATTCCCGGGCGGGCAAGCGGGCCGGTCGGCGGGTGGGTTTTCCGCGGTTCAAGTCCCGCCGACGTACCACGCCGAGTGTCCGGTTCACCACGGGTGCGATCCGGGTGGAGCCGGACCGTAAGCATGTCGTGCTGCCTCGGCTGGGCCGGTTGAAGACGCACGAGTCGACCCGTAAGCTCGCCCGCCGTCTGGAGGCGGGCACGGCCCGGATCCTGTCGGCGACGGTGCGCCGGGACGGCGGGCGGTGGCATGTCGCGTTCTGCGTCGAACTCGAGCGGGTCGAGCGGACCCCGACGCGCCCGCGGGCGGTGGTCGGCGTGGATGTGGGGATCACCCATCTGGCGGTGTTGTCCACCGGTGAGTTGGTGCCCAACCCGCGGCATCTGGACGAGGCGGCCCAGCGGATGCGGCGCCTGTACCGGCGGATGTCCCGGCGGCTCGGGCCGGACCGGCGCACCGGTCGGCGGCCCGCGAATCGGTGGGAACGCACCCGACGGCACGTCGCCCGCGCGCATGCGCGGGTAGCGAACCTGCGCCGTGACGGCCTGCACAAACTCACCACCGCACTGGCCCGCGAGTACGGCACGATCGTGGTCGAAGACCTCCACGTGGCCGGCATGCTGGCCAACCGGCGGCTGGCCCGGCAGGTCGCGGATGCCGGCTTCGCCGAGATCCGCCGACAGGTGGGCTACAAGGCCTCATGGAACGGCGGCCGGCGGATCGTCGCCGACCGCTGGTATCCCTCCAGCAAAACCTGTTCCGACTGCGGCGCGGTGAAAGCCAAACTGCCGCTGCGTGTCCGAAC
>NZ_JBSGJR010000042.1:0-22472 GCF_053605645.1 Micromonospora sp. NPDC003776 | reverse complement strand
GTCGGGCGGGCCTGCCGCGCCCGGGCCGCCGCGCCGGCCGGCGGTGGTCACCACGGCGGCCAGCCCGGTGGTCAGCGGTACGGCGGCGATCAGGCCCAGCGTCGCCACCGCGCTGCGGACGATCTCCTGAGCCATGAACTCGCTGGTGAGGATCTCGCCCACCGGACGGGAGTCGGCGACCAGCAGGAGCAGCAGCGGCAGGGACGCGCCCGCGTACGCCAGCACGATGGTGTTGACCGTGGAGGCGATGTGCGCCCGGCCCACCCGGGTGGCGGCCCGATAGAGCTGCCGCCGGGACAGCCCCGGGTTGGCGTGCGCCAGCTCGGTGACGGTGGCCGCCTGGGTGACCGTGACGTCGTCCAGTACGCCCAGCGAGCCGATGATGATGCCGGCCAGCAGCAGTCCGTGCAGGTCGACGTCCCGTTGGAACATGGACAGGGTGGTGGCGTCCTCGCTGCCGAAGCCGGTCAGGTGGGTGGCCGCGGTGGCCAGCGTGCCGAGCACCCCGGTGAGCACCAGGCTGCCCAGGGTGCCGAGGACCGCCACCGAGGTCTGCGCGCTGACGCCGTGGGTGAGGTAGAGCACCACGAACATGATCAGCGCGGCGCCGACGATCGCGACCAGCAGCGGCGGCTGGCCGGCACCGATCCCGGGGAGCACGAAGCCGAGCAGCACGGCGAAGCTGGCGACCAGGCCGCCCAGCGCGGCCAGCCCGCGCCACCGCCCGAAGGCCACGATGGCGACGGCGAAGAGCACCGCGAGCCAGACCAGCGGCGTACCCCGTTGGTGCTCGGCGATGTGGTAACTCTTCGCCGCCGGGTCGGCCGGGTCCATCAGCTCGACCAGGATGATCTTGTCGCCGACCTCCACCCGGGGCGCGCCCGGCCCGGACGGGACCGGCGCCTCGACCTGGCGGCCGGCGTCCGGCCCCTGCTCGGCGGCGACGGTGACCGTGCCGCAGGGGCCGTCGGACCCGCCCCCCTCCGGCGTCTCCGGCGTATCCGGGCACGGCTCGGTGACCACCCGGGCCACGGTGCCCTGGTAGCGCGGCAGGTCCGGACCGCTCGCCGGATCCCCGCTGTCGCGCGGCCACAGCACCAGCGCGGCGATCACCGTCACGGCGAAGAGCGGCACCACCGTGGCGACCAGCAGCCGCCGTACGCCCGGCGGGGCGGACGGAGCGGGACGAGTGTGGTCGGCGCCCATCGCGAGTCTCCCAACGATTCACCGCGGGGTACGTGTCACCCGATCGGTTGGTGGGCCGGCCGGGGTGCCCGCGAGGTGACGCAGGCCGGGGTCGTCGTCGGGAATGGTAGCCAGCCGGACCGGCGGCGCGGCCGACCCGGGGCCGGCGGTTCCGCCTGGGCCGCCCGGCGGCACCCGCTACCGTGGTTGCCGTGGTGACCGAGGCGGCGGTGACCGGACGGTGGGTCCGGCTCCTGCTGCTGCTCTGCACCCTGGTCGGGTTGACCGCGATGCACACCCTCGGCCACGGCACGCACACCCCGGCCGACCACGCCACGCCGCACGGGACCGGCCACCACCCGGCCGCCGTCGAGCCGGCGGCCACGTGGGCCCTCGCCGGGATGACCGGTCGCACCGATTCCGACCCGATGGCGGGCCTCCCCGCCCTCGTGCGCGCGGTCTCCGGCTGCCCCGGTGACGCCTGCCACCTGCGCGCCCTGCCGCTCGGTGACCTGGGCGGCCACCCGTCCGGGTGGGCGGTCTGCCTGGCGGTGCTCGGCGCTTTCGCCGTCGTGCTGCTGCTCGCCGCGCTGCTCCGGGCCCGGTCCCGGACCGCCGGCCCGATCGCCGCTGGTCCGCTCCGGCTCGCCGCCGGGCCGCGCGCCCCACCCGGCCGGCCGTACGGACTACGCCTCACCGCGGTGTCGGTGCTGCGCAGATAGGAGCGCCCGACGCGGGTCCGCCCGAATGTCGGCCCGCGTCCCCGCCCGCTGCGTACGTTCCGACACCGAAAGGCCTTCCACCGTGTTCACTCGTACCCTCGCACGTCGGGCCGCCCTGGCCGGCGCGACCGTCACCGCCGCACTCGTCCTCGCCGCCTGCGGCGGCGACCACTCGACGTCCGGCTCCGGCCACGGCATGCCGGGCATGGGCGGCACCGGCACGCCCGCCGCCGGGGCCTCCGCCTCGTTCGGCGATGCGGACGTGATGTTCGCCCAGATGATGATCCCGCACCACCAGCAGGCCGTGGCGATGGCGGAGCTGGCCGAGAGCCGGGCCGCCGACCCGGAGCTGAAGAAGCTGGCCGCCCAGATCAAGGGCGCCCAGGCGCCGGAGATCGCCACCATGTCGGGCTGGCTCACCGCCTGGGGCCGACCGGTCCCGTCGGCGAGCGCCGGGCACGGTATGCCGGGGATGGATCACGGGATGCCAGGGATGATGTCCGACGCCGACATGGGCAAGCTCGCCGCGTCGTCCGGCACGGATTTCGACCGGCAGTTCCTGACCATGATGATCGCCCACCACGAGGGCGCGATCACCATGGCGAAGGACGAGCTGGCGCAGGGCGCCAACCCGGCCGCCAAGGCGCTGGCCCAGCAGATCGTCACTGCTCAGCAGGGTGAGATCGACACCATGAAGAAGGTGCTCGACCGGCTCTGAGCCGAAGGAGCCGGGTGCCGGGGTCGTGCGCGACCCGGGCACCCGGCGTCGGCCGGATCAGGCGAGGCCGGCGCGGCGGCGCCGGTACTCCTCCTCGTCGATCTCACCGCGGGCGTACCGCTCGTCGAGGATGCGCCGGGCCGAGGAGGGGGCGTTGCCGACGCGGTCCCGCTCGGTGAGGCGGAACATCAGCCACACCAGCCCGATCAGCACCACCAGCCCCAGCAGGGACCAGATCCACATCCAGCCCATCATCGGGCCGTTCCACATCATCTGGCCGCCTCCCGTCCGTAGCCGAGGGCCGGCCGGTCCGGCGCGAGGGTGGCGCCGGCCCCGGTCGCCACCTCGAACGTACGTCGTCGGCGGCCGGTCCCGGCCGGGTCGGTCGACCCGATCCGGAGGACGGAAGTCCTGGTCAGCCGCGCTTCATCAGCCGGCCGACGGCGGCCATCATCTCGGTCGCCATCTCGTCGGCGCGCCCCTCGGCGGCACCCTCGTGCATGCAGTGCCGGGCGTGCCCGTCGAGCAGGCCGAGACCGACCTTGTCGAGGGCGGCCTGGATGGCGGAGATCTGGGTCAGCACGTCGATGCAGTAGCGGTCGTCCTCGACCATCTTCTCGATGCCGCGGACCTGGCCCTCGATACGGCGCAGCCGCGCGAGCAGCTGGTCCTTGCTGGCGGTGTAGCCCCGGGTCGGGGTCGTGGGTGCGGTCATGACAGCCAGGATAGCGTACCCCTCGGGGGTATGGTACTGTCGCATCAGTCGCTGATACCCCCACCGGGTATTTGCGGCGTCAAGAGTGGCAGCCGTCTCTCTGTTTCTTACCCCTGGGGGGTATAAGATGGGGCGGCAGGAAGGGAGCAGCGATGGTCACCACCACCTACCAGGTCCAGGGCATGACCTGCGGGCACTGCGTCAACTCGGTCAGCACGGAGGTGGGCGCCCTCGCGGGCGTCACCGACGTGCAGGTGGACCTGGCCTCCGGCCAGGTCACCGTCACCAGCGAGAGCCCGTTGGACACGGACGCCGTCCGCGCCGCCGTGGACGAGGCCGGTTACGACCTCGTCGGGGCGTGACGGGTCCCAGGACCCGAAGGAACCGAGGTACCACGATGAACACGGCGACGAAGCTGAGCGGCTTCGCCCTCGGCCTCGCGGCGGTGTTCGGCACGGCGTACGGGGTCGGTCACCTTGCCGGCCCCGTCGCCCCCGCCGCCGAGACCCGCCACGACGCCACCGCACCCGACCACGACGCCGCCGCCGGCCACGGCGACGGCCACGCCAGCGGCGACGCCGCCGCCCACCTGCCCGGCGGGCTGCTCGTCTCCGACCGCGGCTACACCCTGCAACCGATGACCGCACCCGCCGGCGAGTTCGCCTTCCGGATCACCGGCCCCGACGGCAAGCCGGTCACCCGCTTCGACGTGGCGCACGACAAGCGCATGCACCTGATCGTCGCCCGGCGCGACCTGTCCGGCTTCCGGCACGTCCACCCCGAGCTGGCCGCCGACGGCACCTGGCGGGTCGCCTCGCCGCTCGCCGGCCCCGGCGTCTGGCGGGCGTTCGCCGACTTCACCCCGACCGGCGGGGAGCCGCTGACCCTCAGGCTCGACGTCACCGTTCCCGGCGCGCTCGCCGAGCGCCCGCTGCCGGCGCCCGCCACCAGCACCACCGTCGACGGCTACACCGTCACCCTGGCCGGCGTCCCGCAGCCCGGCCGGTCCAGCCGACTCACCCTGACCGTCAGCCGTGACGGGCGGCCGGTCACCGACCTCCAGCCCTACCTCGGGGCGTACGGGCACCTGGTGGCGTTGCGCCAGGGCGACCTGGCGTACCTGCACGTGCACCCGGAGGGCGCGCCCGGCGACGGGCGGACCCCGGCCGGCCCGGCGATCAGCTTCGCGGCCGAGGTGCCCTCGGCCGGGGCGTACCGCCTCTACCTGGACTTCCGGCACGGCGACGAGGTGCACACCGCCGAGTTCACCGTGCTGGCGGGCGACGTCCCGCCGCCGGCCGCACCGACCACCACCACCGCACCGACCCCGGACGCCGGCCACGGCACCCCGGGTCACGGACACAGCTGACAGGAGGTGCCGCGATGACCTCGACCGCGAAGTCGTTGCCGGTCGCGCCGAATCGGATCGAACTCGCGATCGGCGGGATGACCTGCGCCTCCTGCGCCGCCCGGATCGAGAAGAAGCTCAACCGGATGGACGGCGTCGAGGCGACGGTCAACTACGCCACCGAGAAGGCCACCGTCCGGTACGCCGACGACATCACCCCGGCGGACCTGATCGCCACGGTGGAGAAGACCGGCTACACGGCCGCCGTACCGCCCCCGCCGGCGCAGGCCGCCGACGGGGCGACGGCCGAGCCGGTGGACGAGCTGCGCGGCCTGCGTACCCGGCTGTGGGTGTCGGTGGCGCTGGCCGTGCCGGTGATCCTGCTCGCCATGGTGCCGGCCTGGCAGTTCGACTACTGGCAGTGGCTGTCGCTGACCCTGGCCGCTCCGGTCGTGGTCTACGGCGGGCTGCCGTTCCACCGGGCCGCCTGGATCAACCTCCGGCACGGCGCGGCCACCATGGACACCCTGGTGTCGCTCGGCACCCTCGCCGCGTTCGGCTGGTCGCTCTGGGCGCTCTTCCTCGGCGACGCCGGGATGCCCGGGATGACCCACCCGTTCCGCTTCGACATCACCCGCACCAACGGCGCCGGCAACATCTACCTGGAGGCGGCGGCCGGGGTGACCGTCTTCATCCTCGCCGGCCGCTACTTCGAGGCCCGCTCCAAGCGGACCGCCGGTACGGCGCTGCGGGCCCTGCTGGAACTCGGGGCCAAGGACGTCGCGGTGCTGCGCGGCGAGCGGGAGACCCGGATCCCGGTGGACCAGCTCGTGGTCGGGGACCGGTTCGTGGTCCGCCCCGGCGAGAAGGTCGCCACCGACGGCGTGGTCGAGGACGGCACCTCGGCGGTCGACGCCAGCATGCTCACCGGCGAGTCCGTGCCGGTCGAGGTCGGGCCGGGCGACACCGTGGTCGGCGCGACCGTCAACGCCGGCGGACGGCTGGTCGTCCGGGCCACCCGGATCGGCGGGGACACTCAGCTCGCCCAGATGGCGAAGCTGGTGGAGCAGGCGCAGACCGGCAAGGCGGCCGTGCAGCGGCTCGCCGACCGGATCTCCGGGGTCTTCGTGCCCATCGTGATCGCCCTGGCCGCCGGCACGCTGGGCTGGTGGCTCGGCACCGGCGCGGGGACGACCGCCGCGTTCACCGCCGCGGTGGCCGTGCTCATCATCGCCTGCCCGTGCGCCCTCGGCCTGGCCACGCCGACCGCGCTGCTGGTCGGTACCGGCCGGGGGGCCCAGCTGGGCATCCTGATCAAGGGGCCGGAGGTGCTGGAGTCGACCCGCCAGGTCGACACCGTCGTGCTGGACAAGACCGGCACCGTCACCACCGGCCGGATGACCCTGGTCGACGTGCTCCCCGCCGCCGGCCAGGACGCCGACGAGCTGCTCCGGCTGGCCGGGGCGCTGGAGGCCGCCTCCGAGCACCCGATCGCCCGGGCCATCGCCGACGGCGCCGCCGAGCGGGGCCCGCTGCCGGCGGTCGGCGGCTTCGCCAACGCGGAAGGGCTCGGCGTGACCGGGTCGGTCGACGGCCGGGACCTGGTCGTCGGGCGGCTCCGGCTGCTGCGGGAGCGGGGTCTCGACGTACCGGAGGAGATCGCGCGGTCGGTGACCGACGCGGAGGCCGCCGGGCGGACGGCGGTCCTGGCCGGTTGGGACGGCCGGGCCCGGGGCGTGCTCGCGGTGGCCGACGTGGTGAAGCCGACCAGCGGGGCGGCGGTCGCCCGGCTGCGCGAACTCGGGCTGACGCCGGTGCTGCTCACCGGGGACAACGCCACCGTGGCGCAGGCCGTGGCCGCCGAGGTCGGCATCGACCAGGTGATCGCCGAGGTGCTCCCGGCCGACAAGGTGGACGCGGTCCGCCGGCTCCAGGCGGAGGGGCGGACGGTGGCCATGGTCGGCGACGGCGTCAACGACGCGGCCGCGCTGGCCCAGGCCGACCTCGGGCTGGCCATGGGCACCGGCACCGACGTGGCGATCGAGGCGTCCGACCTGACCCTGGTCCGCGGCGACCTGATGGCCGCGGTGGACGCCATCCGGCTCTCCCGGCGCACGCTGGGCATCATCAAGGGCAACCTGTTCTGGGCCTTCGGGTACAACGTTGCCGCCCTGCCGCTGGCCGCCGCCGGCCTGCTCAACCCGATGATCGCCGGGGCCGCGATGGCCTTCTCCTCGGTCTTCGTGGTGGCGAACAGTCTCCGACTGCGGGGCTTCCGGCCGGTCGGCTGAGCGCCCGCGCCCGCCGCCGTCCCCGGTGTGTCCGGGGGCGGCGGTGGGCCGTCCGTTCACCCTCGGTGAGGGAACAGTGGGTTGAGCCGCGGACCGACGGGGTACTTCCACATCGTCAGGACGAACTGCTGAGTGGAGGTTCCGATGGGTTACGACGACAAGATCGGCAACGCGACCGAGAACACCGCCGGCAAGGTCAAGGAGGGCGTCGGCCGGGCGACCGACAACGAGCGCCTCGAGGCCGAGGGCCGCAACGACCAGGCCGAGGCCAACATCAAGCAGGCCGGTGAGAAGATCAAGGACGCTTTCAAGAGCTGACCCACGTCGTACCGCTTCGCCGGGCCGGCACCTCGCCGGCCCGGCGTGCTGCGCGCGGACCCGCTGTCCCGCGCCCGCGCCGTCGACTTGGCACACTCGGTCCGACGCCGTCCATCCGGTCCGGGGCGCGGGTGGCGGCACCGTGTCGATGCCCCGGCCGACCACCGGCCGTGACCGACGGCCGACGACCGTACGGGGAGAACGATGACCGCCACCGCCGCGCTCCGCACCGCCGCCCTGGTGACCCTGACCGCGCTCGCCGGCGCCTGCCAGCAGCCCACCGAAGAGGACCGCGCGGCCCCGGCGGGAAGCCCGACGACCGCGCCCACCACCTCCGCCGAGGCCGCCCCGGCCACCGCCGCACCGTCCCCGCAGACCGCCGCGAACACCGCGGAGGTCTGCGCCGCCGTGGACCGGCTCATCATCACCAAGAGCCGGGAGATCGCCGACGACTCCGCAGCGGCCACCCGCAAGCAGCTCACTCCCGAGCAGATCAACGACCAGGTCAAGGCCGACCTCGCCGACCTGGCCGACGACGTACGCGGGCAGGCCGCCAAGGCCGCGGACCCGGAGATCAAGGCGCTCGTCACCGAGGCCGCGCAGAAGATCGACTCCGGCGCGCGGTCGGCCACCCCGGTGAAGTGGCTCAGCTCGACGTTCGTGCAGATCCCGCAGCGGCTGGCCCGGGAGTGCCGCGGCTGACCCGGTAGGACACGTGGGTGACGGCCGGTGCGGGCACCACCCGCACCGGCTCCAGAGTGACGCCGTCGAGCGGCCCGTCGAAGAGGGGCGTGCCCCCGCCCAGGACGATCGGCACCACGTGCAGCCAGAGCGTGTCGAGCAGCCCGGCGGCGAGGTACTGCCGGACCGCGCTCCCACCGCCCGCCACCGCGACGTCCCGGTCGCCCGCGGCGGCCCGCGCCAGTTCCAGCGCCGCCTCGATGCCGTCGGTGACGAAGTGGTACTCGGTGCCGCCCCGCATCACCAGTGACTCGCGCGGGTGGTGGGTCAGCACGAAGACCGGGGCGTGCCAGGGCGGATCGTCGCCCCACCAGCCGGTCCAGTCCGGGTCCCAGCGGCCCTCGCCGCCGCCGAACATCCGGCGGCCCATCACGTACGCGCCGACGCCGGCGGTCAGCTCGTCGACCAGTTCGGCGTCGACGTTGCGCTCGCCACCGGCGAGCCCGTGCTGCGTCCGCCAGCCCTCGGTGGCGAAGAGCCACTCGTGCAGCCGCAGGCCGCCCCGGCCCAGCGGATCCGACTTGCTCTGCCCCGGAGCCGCGACGTACCCGTCCAGCGACACCGAGAGCTGACTGGTCACCTGTGCCATGTCCGGTGGACTCCCGGGGCCGGCGGAACTCATCTGTCGGCGGCCAGCCGCGCGGCGCGTACCTCCAGGTAGCGCTGCTCGGCCAGGCTGGTGGTGGCCCGGGCGGCGGCCAGGTACGCCGCCCGCGCGGCCGCCTGGTCGCCGGCCAGCTCCAGCAGGTGCGCCCGGACGGCGGCGAGACGGTGGTGCCCGGCGATGCGCTCGTCCGCGTCCAACGGCGCGAGCAGGGCCAGCCCGGCCCGGGGCCCGTCCACCATGGCCACCGCGGCGGCCTGGTTGAGCGTGACCATCGGGTTCGGCGCGAGCCGGGCGAGCACCCGGTAGAGCGCGACGATCTGCGGCCAGTCCGTCTCCGCCGCCGACGGCGCCTCGGCGTGCACCGCCGCGATCGCCGCCTGCACCTGGTACGGGCCCGGTGGCGACCAGGTCAGCGCCTCCGTCACCAGGGCCACGCCCGCCTCGATCCCGGCCCGGTCCCAGCGGCCGCGATCCTGCTCGGCGAGCGGGATCAGCTCTCCGCCCGGCCCGGTCCGGGCGGCCCGGTGCGCGTCGGTGAGCAGCATCAACGCCAGCAGCCCGGCGACCTCGCCGTCGCCCGGGAGTAGCCGGTGCAGCTCCCGGGCGAGCCGGATCGCCTCCCCGGTCAGCTCCGTCCGGTGCAGTTCACCACCGCTGGAGGCGGTGTACCCCTCGTTGAAGATCAGGTAGAGCACGTGCAGCACGGCACGCAGCCGTTCGTCCCGGTCGGCCGCCGAGGGCAGGACGAAGCGGGCTCCGGCCGCCTCGATCTTCTGCTTGGCCCGGCGGATCCGCTGACTCATCGTCGCCTCCGGCACCAGGTACGCGCGGGCGATCTCCGCCGTGCTCAGCCCGCCCACCGCGCGCAGCGTCAGGGCCACCTGGGCGGAGAGCCCGAGCGCCGGGTGACAGCAGAGGAAGAGCAACTTCAGCGTGTCGTCGGCGGCCGGCGGCTCCTCGTCGGCGGGCGGTGCGACCCCCGCGTACGCCGGCTCGCGGACCGCCACTGCGACCTCCCGGTCCCGGCGGGCCCGCTCGCTGCGCCACTCGTCGGTGAGCCGGCGGGTCGCCACGGTGACCAGCCAGGAGCGGGGATGGTCGGGGACGCCCTGCGCCGGCCACTGGGTGGCGGCGGCGAGCAGCGCCTCCTGGACGGCGTCCTCACAGGCGTAGAACTGGCCGTGCCGGCGGACCAGCACGCCGAGGACCTGCGGCGCGAGCGTACGCAGCAGGTCCTCGACGACCGGCGAGGTCACATCTCCGTCCCGGCCTGCTCCATCACCGGCCGCACCTCCAGCACGCCGACGCCGTGCGCGACGTCCGGCCAGCTCGCCGCGATCTCGGCGGCCCGCTCCGGGGTCTCGCAGTCGACCATCAGGTAGCCGGCGAACTGCTCCTTGCTCTCCACGAACGGCCCGTCGGTGATCTCGGCCCGGCCGCCGGCACCCGCCCGGACGGTACGGGTCTGCGACGGGTGGGCCAGCGCGTCGCCGCCGACCAGCTCCCCGGACTCGGTCAGCTCCTTCATGATCCGGTCGACGTCGCCGAAGATCGCGTTCCGCTCCTCCTCGGTCAGCTCCTCCACGAAGCCGGGCCGGTTCCAGATCAGCAGCATGTACTTCACGATCCACTCCTCGGGTACTTGGCCACCGGCGGTGGCGCCTCTCGCAGACGGGTCGGAGCCGGCACGCCCGATCCGACATCTTCCCCCGAGAAGAAGTCAGCGGCCGCGTACCGGACGGCGTGGCGGCGCGCCGGCGTCGAGGGAGGCCCGGTCGGCGGCCGAGGTGCCCGAGGTCCAGCCCTCGGCGTCGCGTACCTGGACGCGGTGCCGGGTGACGCCGGGGAAGAGCTGGTCGACCCGCTCCCGCACCGCGTCCGACCGGGCGGCGAGCACCGGGAGCAGCCGCTCGTCGCCCCGCTGCTCGGCTGCCGCCCGCTCCTCGGCCGCGGTGGCCGCCCGCAGCCGCTCCCCGATCCGCAGCGCGAACGCGTGCAGGAACGACTCGTCGTAGCCCCTGGTCCGCCGCCCGCTACCGGTACGCCGCTCGCCCCGCCCACGCAGCATCGCGGCGGTCGCCTGCACCAGCAGCGAGGTGTGCAGCAGCTCGACGGCGGCCAGGTCGGCGGGGAAGCCGAGCACGGTGGCGAAGCCGAGATCGTCGGACCAGACCGACTCGCAGCGGTTCGCCGTCGCCACCTCCTGGATGAGCAGCGCCTTGGCCGCCGCGTACGGGGCGTCGGTGCCCAGCCGGACCCCGCTCGGCCGGTCCGGGCGCTCGGCGGTCGCGTCGAGCAGCGCCGCGTCGATGCTGTGCCGGGCCATCAGCTCCTGCGCCTTCCCGGTCAGCGCCTCGGCCTCGGCGGGGAAGGTGGTCGACTCGGCCTTGGCCAGCAGCGCGCGTACCCGGTCCAGCATCCGTGAGCCGGAGGCCGGGGCGGCGGCGGACCGGGTGACCGTGGTGCTGCCGGGTGGCGGGCGGAGCGCGGCGATCGGCGGCAGCCCCTCGACCAGCCCGAGCGCGTCCACGGCGTCGCGCAGCGCGCTGATCCGGTCACCCCCGGCCCGGCGGTCCAGCCAGCCCGCGTCCGCGTCCCACTCCGCGCCCAGCTCGCCGAGCTGGTCGTCGAACCACTGCGGGACCGGGCCGGGCTGCTCCCGCCGCTGCGCGGCCAGCACGTCCCGGAGCAGCCGGGCGCCCCGCGGCGTCAGCCGCCGGCTGGCGATCCGGTCGAGGTCGGCCGGCTGCCAGCCGCGCGGCCAGAGCCGTCCCGTGGCGCGGACCAGCCGGGCCAGCAGCGCCGCGTCGACCGCCGGGCTGTCGGCGACCACCAGCCGGTCCAGCGCCCGTTCGGCCGCCCGTACCTCGGTGCCGCGGGCCGCCGCGAGGGCGTCGGCGAGCAGCCGTTCAGCGTCCGACACGGGGCGGCCTCCTCGAATTCGTCGTCGTCCCGGCGCACCCGGCATGATCCACCCCGGGCCGCCGCAGATCGGGCCCGTGCGGGGCGGGAACGGCACGAGCTGCCGGGACCCGCCGGCACGACCGTACCGGCGGGTGCCGCCCGGCTGCCCGTGAGTGGGGTCACCATCAACCCACGTGGGGTCGGCGCCCTGCTCACCGGCCCGTCCGGCCGGTACGACGACCCGGTCCCCGCCGAGGACCGGCCCGCTGGCGACGGGTGAATACTGGGCGGGTGGAGAGCACCCGCCCCCGCCTGCTGCTGGTCGAGGACGACCGTGCCCTCACCGGTCTGCTCGCCGACCTGCTCACCGAGGAGGGGTACGCGGTCGACGTGGCCGGCGACGGGCACACCGGGCTGCACCACGCGCTCACCCGGGACTACCAGCTCATGGTGGTCGACCGGGGGCTGCCGGTGCTGGACGGGCTGGACCTGGTCACCCGGCTGCGGGCCCGGGGGGTGACCTGCCCGGTGCTGCTGCTCACCGCGCGCGGCTCGGTGGACGACCGGGTCGAGGGGCTGGACGCGGGCGCGGAGGACTACCTGGTCAAGCCCTTCGAGGTGGCCGAGCTGCTGGCCCGGCTCCGGGCGCTGCGCCGCCGGCACCCCGAGGCGGCCGGCTGGCTGCCGCTCGGCCGGCGCCGGCTGGACGTGGACAACCGCCGGGTGCTCGACGGCGGCGAGGAGATCCCCCTCTCCGCCCGGGAGTTCGCCGTGCTGCACGCCCTCGCCGGCCGGCCGACCAAGACCTTCACCCGGGCCGAGCTGCTCAGCGCCGCGTTCGACCACGCCGACGCCCCGGGCACGGTGGACGCCTGCGTCCACCACCTGCGGCGCAAGCTGGGCCGGGACGCCGTCCGCACGGTGCACGGGCTGGGCTACCGGCTCGGCCCGGGCTGAGGCGGCCGGGGTGGACGAGGCGCGGCTGACCCGTGCCCGGCGGCGCAGCGTGGCCCAGACCGCCGGGGCGATCGGGCTGGTCCTGCTGCTGGTCGGCGCGCTGATGTACGTGCTGACCATCGGGCAGGAGTCCCGGGTGCTCACCGCCGGCCTGACCCGGGTGCTGGCGGTGGCCGAGGACGTGGACGATCCACCGCCCGGCGAGTTCCTCGCCCGGCAACGGCCCGGGGCGAGCAGGGTCGAGGTGACCCCGAACGCGCCTCCCGAGCTGGTCCGGGTGCTGCACGACACGATCCGCCGGTCGCCGGGCCGGTACGACACCAGTCTCGGCGACGACCAGCCGATCCGGGTGCTGGTCGCCCGCCGGGCGGACGGCACCCGGTGGGCCGTCGCCGCCGACCTGGCGCCCCTGCGCCGCCAGCAGGAGCAGCTCGGTCTCGCCCTGCTCGTGGCCGAGCTGGCCGGGCTGGCCGGCGCGCTGGTCGCCGCCGCGTTGCTGGCCCGGCGGGCGGTCGCACCGCTGGCCACCGCCCTCACCCTGCAACGCCGGTTCGTCGCCGACGCCTCCCACGAGCTGCGCACGCCGCTCACCGTGCTGCACACCCGGGCCCAGTTGCTGGCCCGGCGGGTCCGTACCCAGCCGCCCGAGCGGCTCGCCGGGCAGCTCGACCAGCTCGTCGCCGACACCCGGGCGCTCGGTGAGGTGGTCGAGGACCTGCTGGTGTCCGCCGCGGCCGAGCACCAGCCGCTGCCGGACACCGAGGTCGACCTGGCCGGGGTGGCCCGCGAGGTGGTGGCGAGCATGTCCGCGTACGCCGAGGGCCGGGAGGTGGACCTGCGGATCGAGGCGGCCGGGCCGGTCCCGGTCCGGGGCGCGTCCACCGCCCTGCGCCGGGCGCTGACCGCGCTGGTGGACAACGCCATCGGGCACGTGCCCGCCGGTGGGCACGTCACGGTGACGGTCGACCGGCGGGACGGCCGGGTGGCCGCCGAGGTCACCGACGACGGGGTGGGGCTGGACCCGGCCGAGGCGGACCGCCTCTTCGACCGTTTCGCGCACGGCACCTCGGGTGCGGGGCGGCGGTTCGGGCTGGGCCTGGCGCTGGTGCAGCACGTGGCCCGGGCACACCGGGGATCGGTCGAGGTGACCGGCGCGCCGGGCGGGGGCGCCACCTTCACCCTGCTGCTGCCGCCGGCCTGAACCCGGGCGCCGGCGGCCGGTGGGCCAAGAACTTCCCAAGAAACGGTGGGCACTGTGGGGCCGCAGAGTGAAGTCCCCCGATCTTGAGGAGAGATCGTGCCCGACAACGTCAACGGACTGCCCGTACACCCGCTGGTGGTGCACGCGGTGGTGGTCCTCCTGCCGCTGGCCGCGCTCGGCGTGGTGGCGCTGGCCGTCCGACCCTCCTGGCGGGGCCGCTTCGGGGTCCTCGTGGTGCTGATCGCCGCGCTGGCCACCGCCGCCATCCCGCTCGCCACCGACAGTGGCGAGAGCCTGGAGCGCCGGGTGGGTGACCCGGGCCGGCACGCCGAGCTGGGGGACCAGCTCATCTGGTTCGCGGTGCCGCTGCTGGTGGCCGCCGTCGCGCTGTACTGGCTGCACCGCCGGTCCGCCGCCCGGACGACCGACGACACCACCGAGGCCGCGCGGCCGGCCCGGCAGGGTGCACTCGGTGTGGTCGTCGCGGTAGTGGCCGTGGTCATCGCGGCCGCGAACGTCGTGCAGATCTACCGGATCGGCGATTCCGGGGCGAAGGCGGTCTGGAAGGACACCCCGGCGGCCACCGCCGAGCACGGCGAGCGCGGCGGCGACGGCGACTGACCCCGCATCCTGCGCCGCGCGCCCGTCGGTGGTGAGATGGACGGCGGACGCGCGGTGCCGGGGCGGAGGAGGACGACCGCATGGAGTACGTGAAGTTCGGGTCGACCGGCCTGGAGGTGTCCCGGCTCTGCCTGGGCTGCATGAGCTACGGCGAACCGGGCCGCGGCGCGCATCCCTGGTCGCTGCCGGAGCAGGAGAGCCGGCCGTTCATCCAGCAGGCGCTGGAGCTGGGGGTCAACTTCTTCGACACCGCCAACGTCTACTCCGACGGCACCAGCGAGGAGATCGTCGGGCGGGCGTTGAAGGACTTCGCCCGCCGCGACGACGTGGTCATCGCGACCAAGGTGCACGGCCGGATGGGCCCGGGGCCGAACCGGGGCGGGCTGTCCCGCAAGCACATCATGAGCGAGATCGACGCCAGCCTGCGCCGGCTCGGCACCGACTACGTGGATCTCTACCAGATCCACCGACTGGATTCGACCACCCCGATCGAGGAGACCCTGGAGGCGCTGCACGACCTGGTCCGCGCCGGCAAGGTCCGCTACCTCGGCGCCTCCTCCATGTACGCGTGGCAGTTCGCCAAGGCTCTCTGGGCCGCCGAGCGGCACGGCTGGACGCGGTTCGTCTCCATGCAGAACCACTACAACCTGCTCTACCGGGAGGAGGAGCGGGAGATGCTGCCGCTCTGCGCGGACCAGGGCATCGCGGTGATCCCGTGGAGCCCGCTGGCCCGTGGCCGGCTGACCCGGGACTGGGGTGAGCGCACCGCCCGGGCGGAGACCGACGAGTTCGGCAAGGGCCTGTACGCGCGAACCGAGGGGCCGGACCGGGCGGTGGTCGACGCGGTGGCCCGGATCGCGAAGAAGCGGGGCGTACCCCGGGCGCAGGTGGCGCTGGCCTGGGTGGCCCGCAATCCGGCGGTGACCGCGCCGATCGTCGGGGCGACGAAGCCGCACCACCTGACCGACGCGGCGGCGGCGCTGGAGCTGGAGTTGACCGACGACGAGGTGTCCGCGCTGGAGGCGCCCTACGTTCCGCACCCGGTCGCCGGCTTCTGACCCTCAGCTCGGCTCCACCCCGGCCGGCGGGGCCACTCAGGTGACGGGACGGGGGAACGAGGCCCAGATGTTCTTGGTCTCTCCGGTGCCGTACCAGCCGACGGCCAGCGAGACCGACTGGGCCAGGAACAGCCCGCGCCCACCGGAGTCGAGCGGGTGGATGTCGGTCAGCTCGGGCACCGTGCTCACGTCGTGGTCTCCCACGTCGAGGAGGAAGCAGTCGTCGGTGCGCAGGAGGGTGACGATCGTCGGCGGGCGGCCGTGCCGCAGCGCGTTGCTCGCCAACTCGGTGGCGACGAGCACGACGAGGTGCGGCACCTCGTCGAGTTCCTCGCCCTGGACCAAGCCGTGCCGGGCCAGCGCGTCCCGCAGCGAGGCGCGCAGGTCGCGCAGTTCCTCGGGCGTGTCGAGCACCCACCGCTCCAGCTCGGTGGCCTGCGGCGGTGGCGGCGAGGTGCGCAACTGACCCATGATCCCGCTTTACCCTGCGTAGCCACCCGCTAAGCGGCTCCGACCGGCGGAAACCCGGGGGCCCGACCCCCGCCCGTGTCGAGCGGAGGGTCGGGCCGCGACGGTCAACGGCGGAGCAGGGCGAAGATCCCCCAGCCCAGGTACTCCCGCCGGTAGCGGACGTACCGCAGCGGGTCCTCGGTCAGTTCCTGCCGCAGCTCCGCGGCCAGCTCGTCGTCGGGGTTGGCGTCCAGCCAGCGGCGCAGGTTGAGCCAGTGCGCGGCCGCGTACCGGTCCCAGCTGTCCTGGTCGGCGAGGACCATCTCGACCAGGTCCCAGCCGAGTTCGCCGAAGAGCTGCACCAGCCCGGGCAGGTCCCGGAACTCGTCCCGGGACCGGGCGTGCGAGCCGGCCACGGTCTCCTCGTCGGGCGGGTCGCGCCGCCAGTACGGCTCCCCGACCAGGACCATCCCGCCGGGGCGCAGGCTGCGTTCGAGGATCTCCAGGGTGCCCGGCACCCCGTCGCCGATCCAGGTGGCGCCGACGCAGGCGGCCAGGTCGACCGGCTCCTGCGCGACGTACGAGCTGGCGTCGCCGTGCACGAACCGGACCCGGTCCGCGACGCCCAGTTCGGCGGCGCGCGCCCGGGCGGCGGCGGTGTTGACGGTGCTGATGTCGACCCCGGTGCCGGTCACCCCGTGGTCCCGGGCCCAGGTGCAGAGCAGTTCGCCCTTGCCGCTGCACAGGTCGAGGATCGACGTGCCCGGGGTCAGCTTGATCACTCGGCCCAGGGTGGCGAGCTTGGCGTCGTCGATCGGGTTGATGATCCGCAGGTCTCCCTCGCGGATGGTGAACTTACGTGGCAGATCCAAGATGGTCACTCCTGAGGTGCGTTGTCGGTGTGGGAACGGGCTGACGCAGATCGGCTCGGATCGGCACAGTCGGCACGGGCACCAAAACACCCTCTTCAGGCAGTTGGAGTGACGTCGCGGCGAGGCTAGCCGCCATCGCATCGACCGCCAACCGGATTACCGAGCGCATCGGACGGCAGCTGGCAAGTCCGAGAGGTGAGGAGTCGCTCATACCGTGATCGCAGGTGCTGGCTGGGGTGGATCGGGGTACATCCCGGCGATGGGAAAGATGAGTGATCGTTACCTCGGCCGAGTTTCGATGAAGCCCGGACCGGCGGTGGGCCGGGTCGTGGCACGGGCCCGGGTCGGTCACACGACCTCGTCGTCCCAGGTGGACGGCAGCGGCCGGGCCGTGACGAGCGCACCGCCTCCGTCCGCCGAGCCGGTGGACGCGGCCACCAGCATGTTGCAGCCGCCGGACATCACCGGCGCGATCTTCGTGGACCGCTCGGGACGGCGGGGGCGACGGCTGCGCCGGGTCGCGTACGCGCTGGTCCTCGTCGTGTTGCTGCTGCTGGCGGCGTTCTGGGTGCTGCAGTGGCTGGACGTGTTCGAGGCGCTGCCCTGATGGCCGTCTGGCGCGCGGGGCACCGGGTGGACGGGACCGGCGAGGTGCGGGCGGCCCCATCGCCGACGGTCACCGCCTCAGAACGGCGCCAGCGCCGGCGTAACCGCCGGCGCTGGCTGCTGGCGGGCGTGGTGACGTTCATCCTGCTCAACCTGTTGGCGATCGGGGCCTACGCGAACGCCCGCTTCACCCCCGACCACAGGGCCGGCAGCCCGGCGGGCACCGGCGCGGTGCCGGCGAGGGTGCTGGACGGCGGCACCGTGGTCGGCTTCCCGGACGGCCGGTTGGACGCCGAGCGGATGCCGCCGAGGACCATCGCCCTGACCTTCGACGACGGTCCCGATCCGGTGTGGACGCCGAAGGTGCTGGACGTGCTCTCCCGGCACCACGCCCCGGCGACGTTCTTCGTCATCGGCTCGCAGGTCGCCCGCCACCCGCAGCTCGCGGAGCGGATGGCACGCGAAGGCCACGAGCTGGGCATCCACACCTTTACCCACCCGGAGATGACCGCGTTGCCGCGATGGCGGCGGAAGCTGGAGTACTCGCAGACCCAGGCCACGATCGCCTACACGACCGGCGTCACCACCTCGCTGGCCCGGCTGCCGTACTCCAGCGGCGTCGACGCGATCGACGACGCGAGCTGGCCGGTGGTACGGGAGGCCGGGCGGTGGGGGTACGTGTCGGTGTTCAACGACACCGACAGCCGCGACTGGGCCCGGCCGGGCGTCGAGTCGATCATCAGCAGCGCCACCCCGGAGGGGGACCGGGGTGCCATCGTCCTGATGCACGACAGCGGCGGTGACCGGTCCCAGACGCTCGCCGCCCTGGACCGGTTCATCCCCGAGATGCAGGCCCGGGGCTACCGGTTCACCACCGTCTCCCAGGGGCTCGGCCGGCCCGCCGCGGACGCCGCCGTGCACCTGGACACCCTCGACGAGGTACGGGGGGCGCTGCTGGTCTGGGGGGTGCGGGCGGCGGACGAGACGATCCACCTGCTATGGCTGCTCCTGATCGTGGTCGGGCTGCTCACCCTGGGCCGCACCCTGCTGCTCTTCGGGTACGCGCTTGCGCACGCCCGCCGCCGCCGGGCGCCGACCTGGTCCTGGGGCGGCGAGGTGAACGACCCGGTGACGATCATCGTGCCGGCGTACAACGAGCGGACCACCATCGCGGCGGCAGTGCGGTCCCTGGCCACCGGCACTCATCCGGGCATCGAGGTGCTGGTGGTCGACGACGAGTCCGACGACGGCACCGCCGAGGAGGTGGAGCGGCTCGGCCTGCCCAACGTCCGGGTGGCCCGGGTCCCGGGCGGCGGGAAGGCCGCCGCCCTCAACGCCGGGGTGGCGCTGGCCCGCAACGACCTGCTGGTGATGGTGGACGCCGACACGGTGGTCGAGCCCGACGCGATCCACCGCCTGGTCCAGCCCTTCGCCGACGCGAGGGTCGGCGCGGTCGCCGGGAACGTCAAGGTGGGCAACCGGCGGCGGCTGCTCGGCCGCTGGCAGCACATCGAGTACGTGATCGGGTTCAGCCTGGACCGGCGGCTCTACGACACGTTGCACTGCATGCCCACCGTGCCGGGAGCGCTCGGCGCCTTCCGCCGGGAGGCCGTCCGCGCGGCCGGCGGGCTCAGCCGTGCCACCCTCGCCGAGGACACCGACCTGACCATGGGCATCCACCGCGCCGGCTGCCGGGTCGTGTACGAGGAGAGCGCCGTCGCCCGCACCGAGGCACCGGCCACCCTGCCCGAGTTGTGGCGGCAGCGCTACCGGTGGAGCTACGGCACCATTCAGGCGCTCTGGCGGCACCGCCGGGCGATGGTGGAAGGTGGGCCGTCCGGGCGGTTCGGCCGTCGCGGCCTGCCGTTCATCGCCCTCTTCTCCGTGCTGCTGCCGCTGCTCGCGCCGGTGGTGGACATCTTCGCCGTGTACGGGCTGTTCTTCCTCGACCGGTACGAGACCGTGGTGGCCTGGCTGGCGCTGCTCGCGATCCAGACCGTCACCGCGATCCTGGCCTTCCGGCTGGACCGGGAGCGGTTACGCCCGCTGTGGGCGCTGCCGTTGCAGCAGTTCCTCTACCGGCAGGTGATGTACCTGGTGCTGGTCCACTCGGTGATCACGGCGCTCAGCGGCGGCCGGCTCAAGTGGCAGAAGCTGCGCCGCACCGGCGAGGTGGCGATGGCGCAGCCGCAGGTGGTCAGCTGACCGGCGCATCGGCCCGGGCCGCCGCGGCCCGGGCGGCCGGCGGCAGCCTGGGTGCGGCGGTGATCAGGGCGCGGGCCTGGGCGGGTGAGAAGACCCCTGCCGCCGGCTCGTCCCGCCCGCACGGGCCGTCCGACTCCCCGGGGTTCTTGATCCACAGCAGCGCGGCCACCCGGTCCAGCTTCGGGTCGGTGCTGGGTGGCTGGCCGAGGGCCTGCGGGGACGCGTTGCACCACTGGTCGTCGGGCGGGGCGGGCAGGCCGTTGCGGGCGGTGTCGATGACCATCTCCCGGTCCCCGACCAGCCTCGACAGGCGCAGCCCCCACCGGTGGCTGTCGGCGGTCGACTGCCGGTTGGCGACGTTCACCGCGAATCCCTCCGCGCGGGCGATGCCGGCCCGGCGCAGCCGTCCGGCCATCTCCTCCGGGGTACGCCAGCGCGAATTTCCCGCGTCGAGGTAGACGTACTGCCCGGCGTCGGTCAGCCGGCGGGTGGCATCGGCCAGCAACGCGGCCCGGCCGTCGTCGAAGCACTCGTCGGCCACCGCGTCCGGCTCCAGGATCACCACCGTCCGGCTGTCCCCGAGCGCGGCCACGGTCCGGTCGATGAAGCGGGCATAGGCACCGGCGTCGGCGGCGCCGCCCCCGTCGGGGCCGCCGCAGTCCCGGTTCGGCACGTGATAGACGACGAGGACCGGCAGCGCCCGCCGATCGCGGGCGGTGTGCAGGTATCCGGCCAGGTCGGCGAGGTCCGCCGGTCCGGTCAGCCAGCGGGCCTGCGGGGTGTCCGCGATCGGGTCCAGCCAGCGGGCTTCGTGGTCGTCGCGCCAGTGCGCGGCCGGGCTGTCGGCGTCGACGAGCAGGGACGCGCCCCGGAACGGGTGGCGCAGCGGTACGTACTCGGCGCCGCCCCCACATCCGCCGAGCCCGACGGCGAGCGCCACCGCCGCCAGGGCGGCGGGAAGCGGGTGTCGGCGCACCGGAACACGGTAGGCCGGGTCCGGGCGCCCCGCAGCGGAGGAGCACCCCGGCCGACCCGTCGGGTGGCATGATGTCCGGCGTGTCCGCCGCCCGTGACCTGCACAGCGCCCCCGTGGATCCGCCCACGACGGCCCTGCCGCCGGTGCGCCCGGGCGGCAGCCGCCACCGGGCGCCGGACGACGGGCGCCGGCTGATGTGGCTGGCGGTCGGGGGAGCCGCGGTCGTGGCGCTGGTCGCCGTGTTGACGCTCGCCCTCGGCGGCGGGGACGACGCCGCGCCGCCGGTCGCCGTCGGCACCGTGGCGCCCACCGAACTCCTGCCGCCGGACGAGCCGTCGGAGCTGCCGTCGTCCCCGGCGTCGCCGACCCCGCCGCCCACGTCGGCATCGCCGACCCGGGCCCGGACGGTTGATCCGGCCCGCCTGCTGGCCGCCCTGAACGGCACCGTGGACGGGCTGGTGCGGCAGGGTGAGCTGCGTCGCAACGACAGCCAGGACCTGCGCAAGCGGCTTCGCGAGGTGGAGCGGCTGCTGGCCGCCGGCGACGTCGCGCAGGCCCGGGCGCGGCTGCGCGACTTCACCGACCGGGTGGCCGACCTGCGTCGGCGGGGCCGGCTCGACGGGTCGGGTTACGACGCGCTGATCGCCGCGACGGGCGAGCTGGCCCGGGCGCTACCCGCTCGCTGACCGCCCACCGGTGGGCGGCCCACACCGGCCGCGGCCCGGAGGTGTTGACCGCACGGATATCAGCTGTGGTCTATGTCACGTTAGCGTTCCCGCACGCCGGTCGTCCCGCCGGCGCTCCGACGGGAGAACGCCATGAAGACACCGTGGAAAGCCGCCACCATCCTCGCCGCGGCCCTCCTCCTGGTCCTGCCCGGTGGCGCCGCCGCCCGGGCCGCGAGCACGCCGTACACAAAAACCCCGGTCGCCGGCTCGCTCGGCACCTACAACGTCTCCGCCGTGCACGTCGCCGGGGTCTCCTCCGGCGGGTATATGGCCACCCAGCTGCAGGTCGCGTACTCGGCGCGGATCCGGGGCGCGGCGGTCTTCGCCGCCGGCCCGTACTACTGCGCCCAGAACAACGTCTCCCAGGCGCTCTACGGCTGCGGCGACAACATCTACCCGACCTACGTGTCCACCCTGGAGAGCTACACCCGCAGCTGGGCGTCGTACGGCTGGATCGACGGCACCGGCAACCTCGCCGGCCAGCCGGTGTACGTCTACCACGGCGGCAGCGACAGCACGGTGAAGAAGTCCGTCACCGACGACCTGGTCCGCTACTACCAGGACTTCGGGGCCAGCGTCCGCTACGACTCCGGTAGCGCCGCCGGCCACTCCTGGGTCACCCCGTACGGCACGGTCGGCTGCACGGCGACCGCCTCGCCCTTCCTCAACGACTGCGGCACCGACCCGCAGGGCGCCTTCCTCGGCAAGCTGCTCGGTTCGGTCGCCGCGCCCAACACCGGCCCGCTCGGCGGCACGCTCATCCGGTTCACCCAGGACACCTTCGCCACCAACGGCTGGGCGAACGGGCTGAGCATGGACGCCAACGGCTTCGCGTACGTCCCCAGCGCCTGCGCCGCCGGCAACAGCTGCCGCCTGCTGGTCGCCCTGCACGGCTGCGCCCAGGGCTACGCCAAGGTCGGCACCGCCTTCGTCGACCGGGCCAACCTCAACCAGTACGCCGACACCAACCGGCTGATCGTGCTCTACCCGCAGGCCGTCGCCACCGGGGTGAACCCGAACGGCTGCTGGGACTGGTGGGGCTACCTCGGTGCCACCAACTACCCGATCAAGGGCGGCTACCAGGTCGAAACGATCATGAACATGGTCCGCCGCCTGGACGGCTGATCCGGCGATCCGGCCCGTACCGCCGGTGCGGGCCGGACGCTCCTATGCCGCGTCAAGTAGTCGGGGTGGGTTTTCGAGGCGTCGGTAGAGGTCTCGGGCGATGTAGCGCTTGAGGCAGCGTTTG